>JAUMAI010000352.1:0-5508 GCA_032116775.1 Pirellula sp.
CAATCGCATCTATCCAAAACCCGATACGAATGGCTACATCGCCAATGGCGAAATTGGAATGATCGTAGGTCACCGAGTCAGTCCAAAACGGAGCTGGAAACCAACTTATCTGGAGATCGAGTTCTCAACTCAACTCGGACAGACCGTTAAGTTTTATCCTTCAGACTTCAGCGAAGAAGGGGATGCTGCCCTAGAACTTGCATACGCATTAACTGTCCACAAGTCACAGGGAAGTGAGTTCGACATCGTCTTCCTGGTGCTTCCAAGATCACCGCTCATGCTATCTCGCGAGTTGCTCTATACCGCGTTAACGCGACAAAAGAATCGTATTGTGGTCTTACATCAAGGTGACGCGACTGAATTGCACAAGTTCAGCATGGAGCGGTTCTCGGCGACAGCCAACCGATTGACCAATCTGTTTCAAAAGCCTCAACCTGTTCAAGTGGGTGACAAATTCCTCGAGAAGGGGCTCATTCATTTTACGCTGCGCGGAGAAGCCGTTCGGTCCAAGTCCGAAGTTATTGTGGCCGACAACCTCCATAACCTTGGAGTGCACTACCAGTACGAACATCCGCTGACGTTAGCTGGTGTTACCAAGTATCCCGATTTCACCATCGAAGATGATGACGCGCAAGTTACCTATTACTGGGAGCATTGCGGCATGTTGACCGATCCTGGCTATCGACGTCGATGGCAAGAAAAGCAAGTTTGGTATCGAGAGAATAAGATTCTTCCGTATCAAGAAGGTGGTGGCGAAAACGGAACTTTGATTGTTACAGAAGACGATGCCAGTGGTGGAATCTCATCGCAATCAATCGCCAAACTTATTCACCAAATCATACTCCAAGATACAAACAACTGAAGGATGCAGTAAAGCAAATGGCAAAGAAGAAGCCCAGCAGTAAAGAGACAACGAAGTCTGTCGAGACGATTACGCATACCGAGGATAAGCGGAAGAATATTCCGACCATCGAGTATCGTTCGATGGTGCGTGAGGACCAGCAATCGCCTGTGCCCGTGCGCTATCCTCGCAATCCGGACCTTGATCCACAGTTGGTTTGGCGAGGTAAGGACGAACAGGACTGGTCGGACTTAGTTGTCCATGCACCACCGCTCTACATCCAAGAAAAAGTGCATCCCAAAGTTCTGATCGACGATTTGCTGCGACAAACGGAGAAGTCGAAGCGGGAAAGCGAAGGCTCGAAGTTTGTTCAGCTCGATCTATTCTCAGACTTCAACGGTGTTCCCGAGGGAGACGCCAAGACCGAGTTCTATCAGCATGATCAGAATTGGTCCAACCGCATGATCCTCGGTGACTCATTGCAAGTCATGGCTAGTCTTGCTGAGCGTGAAGGTCTTCGTGGCAAAGTGCAGTGCATCTACTTCGACCCGCCCTACGGCATCAAGTTCAACAGCAATTTTCAGTGGTCGACGACAAGCCGCGATGTCAAGGATGGTAACGCTGCGCACATTACACGCGAGCCTGAGCAAGTCAAGGCGTTCAGAGATACCTGGCGAGATGGTATTCATAGCTACCTGACATATCTCCGCGATAGACTGACTGTAGCACGAGATCTTCTAAGTGATTCTGGTTCGGTGTTCGTCCAGATTGGAGATGAAAACGTACACAGAATTAGAGCCTTACTGGATGAAGTTTTCGGTGATGAGAACTTTTGTAATACGATCACCTTCGCAAAGAATAGCGGAGCAACTGATGAGCTATTAGCATCGCCGAATGATCACATCGTTTGGTTCGCGAAGAATAAGCGAATAGCTAAATTCCGTCGACTCTTTTGGGAGAAGAATACCGGTAGTGGATTTGGGGAACGCTACGGTCGGGTTCGAGAAGCGAACGGAAAACGTCGTAACATAACGAAAGCCGAAATCGAGGACTCCGCGAAGCTTCCTGAGGGGGCAGTGGCGTTCACAGAACAGCCGCCAATTTCTGCTGGTTTTCGTGCTAACACGTCAGTTCCCTTTAAATTCCAAGACAGAATTTACGACATTGGAAACCAACGCAATTGGAAAACGCACATGGTCGGGATGGAGCGACTTGGAAAGGCAGATCGATTGATTGCCTTGCCTAAGTTGGTCTACTACGAACGTAGGATTACTGATTTCCCTGTAGTTGCCATGGTAAATATTTGGCAAGACACACAAGATCGGCTTTCCAAGAACTACGTAGTAGAAACAGTCCCTAAGGTAATCGAGCGTTGCATTCAGATGACTTCCGACCCAGGAGATCTAGTACTTGATCCAACTTGCGGATCAGGAACGACTGCGGTCGTCGCCGAACAATGGGGGAGAAGGTGGATAACAATTGACACCTCACGTGTAGCTTTAGCACTAGCGCGATCAAGAATAATGGGGGCGCGTTATCCGTATTATGTATTAAGCGATTCTCTCGATGGCCAAGCAAAAGAGGCAGATATTACTGGAAATGCACCTAGCACCGTACGCACACAAGGGAACATTCGACACGGCTTCGTCTATCGCCGAGTTCCACACATAATGCTGTCATCGATTTCGAATAATTCTGAAATCGACATTATTTGGGATAAATGGCAAAGGGCTCTTGAACCATTGCGTTGCGAACTAAACAAGCTACTCAAACGGAAATTCGAAGAATGGGATATTCCTCGTGATGCCGAAGATCCATGGCCAGCGAAACCGTCATCTCTCTTGCAAAAGATTCGTGAAGAGCAAGCTCGCGATGAGGATGCTCGACCCAATAAATTGAAAGAACTGCTTGCCGATCTGAACAAAGAACTCAAACAAAAACAACCGCTGACACTCGAATCGCTACCCGAACGCCCCGCTGATCCATGGGACAGTGAGCCAGCCAAGATTCACAAGCAATGGTGGGAAGCACGCATCGCTCGGCAAAAGGAAATCGACGCATCCATCACTGCCAAAGCGGAATTCGAATACCTCTACGACAAACCCTATGAGGACAAAAAGAAGGTCCGCGTCGCTGGTCCCTTCACTGTAGAAAGCCTCTCGCCCCATCGCACGTTGGGCGTAGACGAAAACGACAATCTCATCGATCCAATGATGGTCAAGGAGAATCGCGACGAGAAACAATCGTTCGCACAGATGATTCTCGACAATCTTAAAACAGCCGGAGTCCAACAAGCGGACAAGTCTGGAAAGATCGACTTCGTTTCACTCGTGCCATGGCCTGGACAGATGGTGTGCGCTGAAGGCACCTATCAAGAAGGAGACTCTGAACGCCGCGCTGCCATTATGATCGGCCCTGAATTCGGAACAGTTCAGCGGCAAGACCTTGTCGTCGCTGCTCGCGAGGCAGGCGACGCCGGATTCGACGTCCTCATCGCTTGTGCTTTCAATTTTGATGCTATGTCCACCGAATTCAACAAGCTCGGTCGCATCCCGGTACTCAAGGCACGTATGAACGCTGATCTTCACATGGCTGACGACCTCAAGAACACCGGTAAGGGCAATCTCTTCGTCATATTCGGCGAACCCGACATTGATCTAATCAATGAAGGTGATGGCATGATACGAGTGAAAGTAAACGGAGTCGACGTGTTCCATCCGAACACGGGTGAAGTTCGCAGCGATGGTCCCGATGGCATCGCCTGTTGGTTCATCGACACCGACTACAACGAAGAGAGCTTTTTCGTCCGCCACGCCTACTTCCTAGGCCAGAACGATCCCTACACCGCCTTGAAAACCACGCTCAAAGCCGAGATCGACGCCGACGCCTGGTCCACCCTCCACAGCGACACCTCCCGCCCCTTCGAGAAACCCCGCTCCGGCCGCATCGCAGTAAAGGTCATCAACCACCTAGGTGACGAGGTCATGAAAGTTTTTAAGGTGCAATAAAGATATGACTAATCGAACGACTGATTTCAACGAAAATCAAGACTCACTCATCCGGCTTAAGGCGATCTGTGCAGAACATACGAATAAACTTGTTTTCTTTGTGGGTTCAGGACTAAGCCGAGCCGCTGGTATACCTGTTTGGAACGAGCTAAAACAGAAACTGTTGGGCGCGCTAGACAGGAAGGCCGAATCTATAAGCATTAAGGATCGTGAGTCCATACGCACTGCAATGCAGTACGCGGCTGCACAAGATAGCCTATGGCACAGCTTTGAGATCCTAAAGTTAAAACTTGGCGATGCGGACTTTCGAGCTGCGATAAGGCGTGAGTTCGCAATTGCTGACACCTGCGATATCCCCGAAAGCTACAAGCAAATTTGGGGCCTGAATGTTGCAGGTGTGTTAACACTAAACATGGACAGGTTAGCAACGCGTTCATTTTCTGTTGTACGTTCTGGAAAACCATTTGAAGAGTTTCCAGGAAATCGCGCAGGAAGATTTGCTCACTTAGTAAAGTCGCCAAATCCCTTTGTCGCAAACTTGCATGGTATCGCAGCAGATGCGGAGTCTTGGGTCTTTACTCCATCCGATTTGGATGCACTATTTAACTCGTCGGGTTACAACACTTTTCTTGATGCTTGTTTTCTTGCTCACACTGTCGTTTTCTGCGGTATAAGTGCTGACGACACAGCAGCAGGCGGTTTTCTTGAGCGGTTAACAAGGCGGGGAATTGACACAGGCAATCATTTCTGGATTACACATCGCACCGAAATCGCTACAGATACATGGGCTCAGCAAGCTGGCCTACAATGTATCTATTATAAGGCGAACGGAAGTGACCATGGGCAACTGAACGAAGTTCTGCGCATACTTGCGAATGCAATGCCAGTGGAACATGTTCCGGTTCCTGTAGTCGCAAGCTCTGAACTGATAACCGGAGATACACTTGCCGAAGTCGACGTGACGCCAGCGTCCATTGAACTTTTAGATCCCGAATCACTGCGCGTTTTTCTGAACAACCAAGCAACCTCGATTCTCAACTCAACCGACCCTGGCAAGTATCAAAAGTATGATGCTTTTTGCCAGAAATATGATGCTGCTATTCACCGGGCCTGGTATGTTCGCCCAGGCACTGATAGAGATCGACTATTCGGCTACAAACTAATTGAGAAGATTGGAGAAGGAGCGTTTGGTCGCATTTTTCGCGCCGAATCGCCTACCGGACAGCAAGTTGCCGTAAAACTATTGCACGAAGCGGTGCGAAGCGAACCCGAGCGACTACAAGGATTTCGTCGAGGAGTTGCCTCGATGCAAATCCTTCAACAAAGAAAAATTGAAGGTGCGGTTGCTTACCACAGAGCAGCGGAGATACCTGCATTTGCAGTTATGGACCTCATCAATGGCTTAAATTTATCGCAGGCGGTAAACACGTACAACATTGGAGAGTGGGCTGATTTGCTCGGTGTTGCATTACAAATCGTGAAGATCTTGCGAGAATCTCATCAATTGCCGGAGCGAGTTCTTCATCGTGATCTTCGTCCTCAAAACGTGATGGTGATGAACCCTTGGGATGAACCTTCCGAATGGGAAGTTAAGATACTGGACTTTGATCTCTCGTGGCATCGGGATGCAGTCGAAGTATCTATAGATCAACCAGGGGC
>JAUMAI010000352.1:5518-6633 GCA_032116775.1 Pirellula sp.
TGCGCCAGAGATGATTCATAGACAACGAGGTGTGTCTACGCGCTCTGCGCTTGTTGATGCTTTCGGGCTTGGGATGACCTATTTCTTCATGCGAACCAAGAGAGATCCATTACCAATGGAGTCTTTACATACAACTTGGAAAGGAACTCTAACTGAAGAAGCAAACAAATACCGGTCCCAAAAGTGGAGATCGCTTCCCACAAGATTCTTTCGATTGATTGGTGAATCGACAGAACCTGAGCAGGCCAAGAGGGTTGATGTAGTTCAAATTGAGTCAGAAATACAGCGACTTGTAAATGCTGCCGCCGATCATCGTCTTGTGTTTGAAGCTGACTTGTGGGCCGAGGAATTAGCCGCAAGGTGTAGCACCATGCCTTACATCGTTTCTGCTGATGATGGCTCATATGCAATAAGCATCGGCGGTCTTGTACTCAAGCTACGGGGACTGGCAACAGAGGGTCGAGTTCGCGTTGACCTCAGATGGAATCAAGTCGGCAACGAGCAGTATGCAAGTGTCAGGAGATGGTTACCGAGAGCATCTGACCAAGTGAATAGCCGTATGCGAAATGCAGGATGGCGAGGCCAAATGAGCGTAAATGGCTATCAAATAGACGGAGGCTTTGAAGCAAGCGTCGCTGATTTGCAGACAAGATTGAGCAGGCTTGAAGCTGGATTATTGGAAGCAATCACCGCTTGTCAGTTTTCGGGCTAGAAACAGTTCCGTGGCCTGGAGAAAATCAAAATGCCTTCTTGTTTCGATATTCTGAATGCAATTACCTCTCGAAGTGGTCTCGATCGAACGGCTGGTCATCCACTTTATAGCTATAGAGTGACGCAACAGGAGCTTGACCTTTTGCGGCATGAACTTACGGCGATTTTCAATAGCCGTGGCAGCCTAAAGTTCGCTGAAGAGTGCGGTGCATTCTGCATGTTCGGGGCAGAATGGTTTCGTCGACATTACCGAAGCGGTCCCTGGAGCTGGGATGTTATCTTTGATGCGCTTGACCTGAATGGAAGTCGTAGACCGAATACACAGGTTACCGTAGCGGATTATGTCAAGCGTGGCCTGAAGTATTGGAACGTCAGGCTTCTATCAACGCAGCTGATGAACCTCT
>JAUMAI010000352.1:6643-7040 GCA_032116775.1 Pirellula sp.
CGGTTTTCCGATCAATACGCTGCGGAATGACGGTGCCGGATTGAGCCGCATGCTGAAAGCGTGTCTTCGCGACCACGAGCGTTTTCCGGCCGAGCCGATGGATGATGTGTTGAGTCGATACATTCACTTGGTCCCGCCGACATTGCAAATTGGTGAGGTACGCCGACTTGCGGCCGACCTAGTTCACGTAATTGCTAGGCTGCGTAAGCAGTCAGATGAAGCGCAAACGCGTGGTTTGAAGCGAGCGGAGTTTCTGGATCAAACCTCCAAAGGCTGGGAAGTCGAGCTTCCCCTGAGAGTCGAAGAACCAGAGGCCAAGGGGATTTTGTTGTCGTTGCTTGATGCGGCCAAAGCGGAACCCTTTAGTCGTCACACTCTGTCGGTCAGAACTGCGATG
>JAUMAI010000352.1:7050-16650 GCA_032116775.1 Pirellula sp.
CGAAGCAGTCATCGTCAGGACACTCCGTTGCCCAATCTCGATTTCCGAAGAGGATTTCAGACGAGTTTGCAAGGTAGACGCAACGAAAGAGCTGCTTCCTCGAATGACCGGTTATTTGCAAGCCGGTGATCAACGCGTTCCAGCGATTAGCGTATCACGAAGCAATGACGGCGCTAGCTTTCGGCTGACGAAACACTCTGCCGCCACTCTCTCGGGTTCGCAGGCTTTCTTCGAAACTTCTTTGATCTTGGCCGTGGGCGGCGAAGAGATTCAGAGGGTCTCCCTGCCAGGTGGTGAGGCGCTACCGGAGTCGCCCTGGATTTTCACATCGGACGACTTGCATCAGTTAATTGGAGTTGGAAGCGCGCGACCACGTGATGAGAGCGTTTTGGTCGCCTTACCAACGGTTTGCGAATTAGCCCGAAGTGAAGGTTCCGAGATATTCGAACTAGGCTTTACACTCGCCGGACGTAAAGTAGTCAAGTTGACCGGTGAAGTTCGCTTGGTCTGTGACGACGTGCAATACCGAGTTTCGACTAAATCTGATGCCAATCGAGATTGTCTGTTCGAATTGCGCGGTAGATCGAAACGATTGGGAACAGGCGGATCGCAAGTTTGGTGTGGGCCACCAACCGTCTGGCAAATACCGCTCAACGAAGACGAGGTTCCATCTGAAGTTCCCCGCGAACATCTCCAGTGGAAGCCTGTGTCGGGCGGTATTTGGAGCGGTAACTTTGCTAAGTGCCTGGGGCACGTTCAGATTCGAGTGCTTCAAGACGGCGATACGCGTTATCTTGCCAGAGCAATCGTGATGCCGCCAAGCGTCGAATTGCAGGTCGTTCCCGGCACCAAGCAGGGAACGGGAATCTTGAGAATCTCGGGACTTGGAATGTGCAAATTTGCGGTTGAGCGTGATGAGAGAATCCAAACTTCGGCCACTCGAAAGGATGGTGTTGTGATTCTCGAAGTCAACGTTGTGGGAAGCCGGCCTGGGCTGATTCGGGTTCGAATTACATTCGAGAACGGCAACTCATGCGATGTATCTATGGTCTGTCCGACGACGGCGTTCTCAATACTCAATGTCTTGGGCCAGCCGGTTGATTACCCGAATGGCATCCCGACAGACAATCTGGATGGACTGACCGTCCAAGTGATTCATCCAGAGCAGAGAATTCCGCTTATCTATTGGCCAGAAGGATCACTCTTGATTGATCGCTTGCGGGAGACGAACGTACCCGGTGTCTTTGAGTTTCCCCTTTCTTACATCGCTAACTACGCAACCGAATTATTGGCTTGTTCAGACGACCCCGATGGGAAGGTTAAGTTTGGTATTGGTACAAATGTGGCTTTTGCTCCGAAGTTCACTTTGTCCGTCGCGAGATATTCGCACGCACTCGATCGAAGTAAACCGCTCGCCCAAGTGAATGGAGATGAAGAGACAACCGAGATTTGTGTGAAGGGACTGGCTGCTACTAATTCAACACCAAGCGACGATTGCAGCCTCAACGTCGTTCCTTTGGGAAGCCCAAACGATCTGATGCCAGCTGATACCGTCGTTTCAACTGGGTCTTGCAGTTGGCTTGTCAACCATGGCAGTTATCCTCCTGGCTACTATTTAGTTCTCGCGACAGACGCCCAAGGAAATAGCTACCGACCGTTGCGGTTCGTTGTTAAGACCTCCGAACTAAAGGTCATTAATGAGAACGGCGATGATTCTCGGCCAGCTTTCTGGTCTGTCATGAACACTTATGACAAGTCATCACGACTAAAGGCATGGGACAACTACTTCAAGGATGTCGCGGAGAATCCTGCCCATCCCGATTGGGCTCAACTCGACGATTTTGTTAATTCGAGTGAGACGCTGCCAGTGACTACTTTTGAAGCGATGGCAGCGATCACTCGAAATCACTTTGCTTCCGCAAGGTATGGCATTCTCTATCCGCATCGCGAAAGGCTATGGAGGCGGTTTGAGCAGCTCCCGTTTCTATGGTCGGCCATCCCTATTCATGCGTGGCTCGCGACGGCGGCAAGGTGCTGGGCGTTTGCAGAGACACGAATGGTTGAGAACGGCATGGAAGCAGAACAGGTAAAGATGCTTCTCGGACAGGCGCGTGATCGATTTGTGAAAGAAGCGCCGAATCGTTCCGCCCACATGGCAAGCGTTGTGCTCGCAATGTTCGCCTCAAACCGTTTTGGGATTCCATTTACAGAGAGTTTGCATCAACTCGTCGGTCGCCTTAATCTCGATGTTAGGACTCGCGAACACACACGTCTGATTTCGCATCATGATCGGTTTGATACTCGATCAACGTGGCCAAATTTCCGTATCGACTGTGATCAAGCAGAACGCGACATACTTCGGGCTTCAAAGCTGATGTTTGAAGATGGGTTCCGAAACCAATGGGCAGTCCTCAATGGACCGGGAATCGCAGCCGTAAAGGCGGTTTATGGTGCCGGACTACGGGCAGAAGATGTTTCTGAATATAAGCGACTTCGAGCACTCGATCCCGACTGGTATGACATTGCGAATGCGGTGGCTATGAGTGTCTTGCTAGATCGACGATGCAAGTCAGAACCAAACTATTTGATCGAACTTATGGAGTCGTTGAGCAAATGATCGAACCGTATTTTGAGACACTTTTTGATCAATTGAATCAACGAGCTGCACGAGCAACCATCGCCGACCGAACTCCGTCTCTCGAAGTTCTTCGTCAGTATCTGCGACAACAATTCGAACTCGAAGGTGGAAAGGCAGGAAGCTTCCTTGGTCAGCCAGTGCTGGAGGCACTATTCGAATATGAAACACAGCCCCACCCCCTGGCAAACCTTGATTTTCTTCATGTCAAAACCATTGATCTGCTCGATAACCCGCCGAAGGAACATCGCGAGCGACGGTTCTCAAAGTTGCTTCATCCCTACAAGCACCAGGTGGCGGCCTGGAAATCTCTCAAAGCAGAACCTTGTCGGTCGGCCATCATCAGCACCGGAACAGCTAGCGGTAAGACAGAGTGTTTCCTGGTGCCCATTTTAGATGACCTCGTACGTGAGTACTCGAAGGTTCGAAGGCCGCTCCAGGGTGTAAGGGCACTATTCCTTTATCCGCTCAATGCTCTCATCAATTCGCAGCGGGAACGCCTCGCTGCGTGGACTGCAGGGCTTGAAGGTGGCGTTCGATTTTCTCTTTATAACGGTGCGACACCCGAGCGAATTCCTCAAGCCAAAGAAGATGCGACACCAGAAGAAGTGCTCTGCCGTCGAACATTGCGCGAGAATACTCCGCCGATTTTGGTAACGAACGCCACCATGCTGGAATACATGCTGATCAGGAGTGTGGATCAGCCGATCATCGACAATTCAAAGGGCAAGCTGCGATGGATTGTTCTTGATGAGGCTCATACCTATTTAGGGTCGAATGCTGCTGAAGTCTCGCTATTACTTCGAAGAGTCATGCAAGCCTTTGAAGTGGACGCGAACAATGTGCACTTCGTTGCAACATCTGCAACGATTGGTGGAAAGGAATCTGAATCCCATTTACGAGAGTATCTTGCGGACTTGGCTGGTATCGATCCTGCAAGAGTTGACGTTATTGGCGGACGTCGTGTCACTCCCACTATTGAAACTAGCGGAATCATCGATAGGTCGCTTCCAAGTAAGGCGGAGCTCGACTCGCTTGGTGACTACGAGTCGCGACGAAAACGATTGGTGTCCGTGCCTGCGATTCGTTCATTGCGACATGAGCTGACATCAAAACCGCTGCCGCTTGTGGAGATTCGTGAGAAGCTCGGTGAAGGAGTATCGAATCATGAAGCGCTTCGAATTCTGGATGCCTGTAGTGAGGCTCTACCTAAAGAAGTGAAAGAGCAACCTTTGCTTCCACTTCGAGGCCACTTCTTCATGCGCACACAGCCAGGTGTCTGGGCGTGTTGGAACAATCAGTGTATGGGTCGGACAGACCAACTTGTCAGTGAACATTGGCCCTTTGGCGCAGTTTACTTTCAACATCGCGAACGTTGTGCACACTGCGATTCTTTAGTGCTTGAAGTTGTCCTGTGCAAAGACTGCGGTGAGGTCTATCTCGCTGCAGAGGAAAATGACAAGCAAAAGCTCTCAGCAATTCCTTGGAAGCAGTCGACCATCATTGATGACTTCGACATCGAAATAGAGGAGGATGCTGACGAAGAAGATGACCAAGCGAAAACGAAAAGTACCGCCAAACTTCGACAGTTGATCTGCTCTCGCTCGGCGAACGATTTCATGGATGCCGAATCTAATTATGATCGTGGTACCGGGGAAATACTGCGAGTAGAGAACGACCTTGCTATAGGAGTTCGATTAGCGCGTCGTCACGACCCTGACAATCGAATCCGGTGTGTCACATGTGGAGAGCCGGACTCTCAAGCATACCAGCAGTTTCGATCGATACGTGTTGGTGCGCCGTTTTACCTCGGAGTTGCAATACCAACGCTGCTAGCTCATGCCCCAGGCAGAGAGCGAGCAACGGCAACACTTCCTTACGACGGTAGGCAACTGATTACCTTCACAGATTCTCGACAAGGTACTGCGAGATTCGCGGCTCGCATGGAGTTTGAAGCCGAGCGAAACTTCGTCAGAAGCTTCGTCTACCACAAGCTGTGGTCCCTATCGCGACTGGACAAGCCTGTCGACCTAGAAAAGCTTCGTGACGAAGTGGTCAAACTGAGGCCCGTAGCGGCGTCAATAGGACTCGAATCCTTACTCCAAGAGAAGGAGGAAGAACTCAAAAGAGCAGAAACAAGCGTCAATACTCCCCAGGGTTCAATAAGCTGGAATGAACTGATTGAAGCGCTGAGCAAGACAGATCCAGTCGCCTATTTTCTACCTGAGTCAACACGCGCCCGATACGCTCACGCTTTGAGCGACTCAAGAAAGATTTCAGAGATGCTGTTGCTACGAGAATTCGTGAGGCGTCCTAGAACCGGAAATTCATTGGAGACCTTGGGACTCGCATCCATTCATTTCCCTCAGCTTGAAAGTGCTGTTCCGCCAGATGACTGGCGCAGGAGGGGGCAGACTCAGGAGAATTGGTATGTCTTTCTGAAGGTCTGTATCGATTACTTTCTTAGAGCCAACTACTGCGTTCAGATTGCTGACGCTACTCGCCGGTGGATGGGGCTGCGCTTTCAGACCCGCTATGTACAGAGTCCCGACTCAGAACGCGGTGGCGCGGTGACGCGGACCTGGCCAACGTTGAAAACAAATCGTCGGGGCGACCAGAGGCTCTTTACGTTTTTAAGACTTGTTCTGAACCTCAAACCGCAAGCGTCGGATGATCAGCTCATGCTTGAGCGTCTAATGCGGGAAGCCTGGAAGGCGATTTACAGCAAAATTCTTATAGAGGAGCAACGTGGCTATCAGCTGAAGTTTCAAGAAGCGGAAATACGGTTGGCGAATGTGACATACAAGTGCCCCGTCACTCAGAAGCTTATTGACGCTTCTATTGCTGGTGTCTCTCCATATCACAACGAATTGACCTGGCTATCACTTGGCCCGGCCAAGCCGATCAATATGCCATGCATACCATTTCCATTCCGAAGATCGATGGAAGATGGTCGACCGGTATCGTTGAATGAGGTCAATGCTTGGCTCGATAGAGACGAGAAAGTACAGGTTGCTCGCGCCGAAGGCGTATGGAACGAGTTTAGCGACCGGATTGCCGAGGATCATAGCTATTTCGAAACCGCAGAGCACTCTGGCCAATTGTCGAAAAATCGGCTTCAAGCACTCGAGAACCGGTTTCGCTTGGGCAAGACGAATCTCTTGAGTTGTTCGACCACGATGGAAATGGGGATCGACATAGGTGGTTTGTCCGTTGTCGCGATGAACAACGCACCACCCGGTCCTGCGAATTGGCTTCAACGTTCAGGGCGAGCTGGACGTCGTGGCATTTCCAGAGCGGCATCGCTAACGCTTTGCCAAAATCAACCTCATGGCCATGCGGTATTTGCCAATACGGTTTGGCCATTCGTTACTCCGATCAGTATACCTCGGGTCGCTCTCAACAGCGTTCGAATTGTACAACGTCACGTTCAAGCATTTCTGCTTGGTAGATTCCTTGGGAAGAAAAAGCCAGAGAATGCGACTCGCCTCACCAATGCTTGGTTGTTTGTTGGCGAGACTCCAATTTTCGCAGAGTTTATCGTTTGGATGCGTAAGAATGCAGAGATGGATCAGGCGATTTGTCGGGGCATTGCTGCAATCGTGCAACGGTCTGCATTGGAGACGGAATCAATTCGGCTAATTCTTGATCACGCAGCATCGCAGCTGCATACACTAGCAACGGAATGGCTTTCACAACGCGAGACACTGCTTGCGGAAATCAATGCGGTCGGAGGAATTGCAGAGGATGATAGGCATGCCGCGCCCGAGCAGCGTGCGTTGAGTGCTCAGTTGAAACGACTCGATGACGAGTTTCTACTCAAAGAACTGGCTAGTCGCGGCTTTTTGCCTGCCCATGGCTTTCCGCTCAATGTTCTTCCGTTCGTCAATACCAGCGTTGAAACGATGTTGGCTGAGGCCGATCGTCCATCTGAAGAACGTGACGACAATCGGTTTACTACACAAAGTTATCCATCTCGCCACCTCTCCATGGCGATCAGAGAATACGCGCCCGGGAACAGCATTGTTATCGACAACATGTCTTACCTTTCCAGCGGTCTGACGATGCATTGGAAAGTTCCGCCTTCGGACACGGAGTTTCGCCAAACGCAGGCAATACTTGGATTCTGGTGGTGCCCTCAATGTGGTTTTTCCACGAGTTCGGCTACGCAGCCTAAGCAATGTGAGTCTTGCAGCAATCCCGAGCTCAAGGGCAATGGATTCATCAAACCCTCGGGATTCGCAGTGGACATTCGGACTGGTCGGCCCAATTCATCTGACGATGAGGTTGTTTATGTGCCGCCAACTGAACCACGATTGAGCTGTCGAGGTGATTGGATATCGTTAGCGAATCCCGCATTGGGAAGCTTCCGGTATGACGCGGATGGCACCGTCTTCTTTCATAGTAGAGGAGCGAGAGGGTTTGGATACGCAATTTGCCTTCGCTGCGGCAGAGCGGCATCCGAATCTGGACTCGCGTCAGAGGGGGCGGACGTCACATTTCAGAAGAATGGCGAACATCGTAGGCTTCGGGGTGGAAAAGAATCCGACGGGACTGCGAGATGTCCAGGAAGTGACGGCCAATTTACGATTAAACGAAACCTCTGGCTTGGCGGTGAAGAGCAAACAGATGTTTTTCAGCTTCGAATGAAGCATCCAACCTCACTAGAGGCAACGATTCCAGAAGCGGCTGCTGTTTCTTTGGCAATCGCACTGCGATTAGCACTGTGCCAAGCACTTGGGGTTGAGTCGCAAGAAATCGGATGGGCAGTACAAAATAACAAAGAGCAGGGAATTGGCTATCGTGATATTTACCTGTTTGACAGCGCTGCGGGCGGGGCTGGTTACGTCGCTTCAGCCGGATTTATGATTGAAGCACTGTTGAGTTCCGCCAGAGAGATTCTCAAGCAATGCAGCTGCGATAAAGCTTGCCATTCGTGCTTACTGGATTTTGGAACTCAACACCATGCAGAACATTTAGACCGCAAGGCAGCTCTTGATTGGCTAAATGAAGACTTCTTTTCTTTGCTACGAGTTCCAAGCGACTACTGTGCTTTTGGTTCAACAACGTTATACGAACCAAGAGGTGTTGCAGAGGGCATGTTGATTGCTTTGCAGAAACGGCCCATAAACAGTGTGAGTTTCGTCGCGGGTGGGAATGTTGATCTATGGGACGTAGACTCGTGGCCACTTTGGCGTCAATTAGCGTCGATCTCCACTCCAGAGGTCGGAATTGATTCCAATATATTCTTGTCAGAGTCCGTGAAGCAGTCGCTTCCATGGTCCATCCTGCATTCTATGGTATCAAAAGCAAGCGCGCGACAGACTAGAGTTTATGTCGTTCCGGATTCGGTCTTGCAACTTGAAAGATGTACGATTGCGGGAGTAATCTCGTCGCTTGATAAGACGATCGCTTGGGGAGTATTTGATCAAGATTCGCTTTCACTTGCCTCCGGCTGGGGGCAAGGGGCAAGCGATTGGCCTGTCGTAAAAGGGAGTTGGGTTGGCAAGCTAACTCAAGAAAGAGAACTCGATCTTGGTTTGGTCGAAAGGGAGAGGCCGGAAGATTGCACCCAAGTGCTCATCGATAAAGAGCTGGACGGCGATATTTTGAACATTGGCGCGTCTTTCTGGACGTTGCTGGAAAGTAAGTCAAGCTGGCTGAAGCAGTGCTTCGAAAAGGGGCCGCCGCTTTCGATAGAGTACTGCGATCGATACGTTAGGTCTCCTCTTAGTGCACGTGTCCTTTTCGAATTACTCAAGCGTTTTGCCTCGACATCAGACGGCCAATCGGATCTGCTCATCAGAACCACCGCTAGCCCACAGCTACAGACAGGGCATGCGTTGCATCACGATTGGAGAGATGATGGAACTCAAAAGGCAGTACTACATCATCTTTTCAAGCCGTACTTCAAAGTCTCAGTGATAGTCTATGCGAGACCACATGAGTTGGGCCATTCTCGATTCTTGTCATTAGCGTGGGAGAACGGCCTTCGCGTTGATGTCAACCTTGACCAGGGTGTTGGATTCTATCGTACCAAAACCTTCAAGTCATTCGACTTTGCACCAACGCCTGATTCGCAGGCACAGAAGTTAAATGCTTTGCGACTTTCGGTAGAAAATCAATCGCCATCGATGCCCCTTTATATTCTTAATCCGATGTAGGAGCACATGCGATGCGATTTCTAATAGCTGATACTTTTACATCCAGTCTGGGCAAACTGACGAGCGAAGAGCAATCGTTCGTCAAAAATACGGCCTTTGACCTACAAGTCAATCCAGCCCACCCAGGATTGCAATTTCATAGAATTGAACGTGCAAAAGACAAGAACTTTTGGTCTGTTAGATCAGGGCGTGACTTGAGGATCATCATCCATAAGACCGAAGCAGACTTCTTGTTGTGTTACGTCAGTCATCACAACGCCGCCTACGATTGGGCCGAACGCCGTAAGCTCCAAACGCACCCTGAGACGGGCGCTGCCCAGTTGGTTGAGATTCGAGAGACCGTTCAGGAGTACGTTGTTCCAAAGTATGTTGAAGCTAGGGTAAAACGGGAGATTCGAAAGCCTTTTGTCGACAGCACGGACTCGGAACTTCTCGCATATGGGGTTCCGCCGGATTGGATCAGTAAAGTACGTGAAGCCACCGAAGATTCAATATTTGACCTTTTCGGTCATCTGCCTGGTGAGGCGGCAGAAGCATTGCTTGAACTTGCTACTGGTGGTCGGCCCAGCATTGCCGTTCGTGATGCGACAGAACGAGATCCGTTTTCTCATCCCGATGCAAAACGACGGTTCACATTGATATCCTCGAGCGATGAGTTATCGCGTGCACTCGAGTTTCCGTGGGACAAGTGGGCCGTGTTACTGCATCCGGAGCAAAGGGCTCTGGTCGAAAGGGACCAGTCGGGCCCCGCGCGGGTTTCGGGGTCGGCGGGCACCGTCAAGACCATCGTGGCGCTTCATC
>JAUMAI010000352.1:16660-17603 GCA_032116775.1 Pirellula sp.
TTTTTCTTCATCCAGAACAGCGTAGCTTTGTTGAAAGGACCTTCAATGGTCCAGCTAGAGTCTCAGGGTCTGCTGGAACGGGCAAGACGATAGTTGCTCTTCATCGTGCATACACCCTAGCGCTAAAAAATCCTGACGATCGAGTTTTGCTATCGACCTTTTCAGATTCTCTCGCACGCGCGCTTCAAGTCAACCTTAATAAGCTGATTGCAAATCAGCCACGTTTGGGCGAACAGATCGAGGTTCTTGCGCTTCCAACGTTGATTAAACGCCTCTTCGAATCCCACTTTGGCAAAACCTTGTTTGCATCAGAATCTGACATCAAACAAATCATCGCCACGGAAAAAGCTCAGTTGGATGCGAAGAAATTCAGTACGTATTTTCTGTGGAAAGAATGGGAGCAGATTGTTGATGCATGGCAGATCCAAACGTGGGAACAATATCGTGTGGTTCCAAGATTGGGACGAAAAACCAGACTGAGCGAGGATGGTCGCCGGATCCTATGGAGTCTATTCGAGAAGATTCGAAAATCGCTTTCCAGTAAAGGTCTAATCACCGAGCCAGAGGCATGCAAACGATTGGAGGATATGTTTAAGGAAAGAGGCAAATGTCCCTATGACTTCGCTGTGATCGATGAGGCCCAAGATATCTCTGTTCCACAACTGCGTTTGCTTGCTACGATACTCGCTGTGAAGCCTAATGGACTGTTCTTCGCGGGCGATTTGGGCCAACGCATTTTTCAGCAGCCTTTTTCCTGGTCGGCTCTCGGCGTCGATATACGTGGAAGAAGTAAGACTTTAAAAATCAATTATCGAACATCGCAAGAGATTCGTCGGCAATCAGATCGATTGCTCGATTCTCAGTTCACAGATGTGGATGGCGTTAGCGAAGATCGAACTGGCACTATTTCGGTTTTTTCTGGCCCTTCACCGATAGTGATACG
>JAUMAI010000353.1:0-13068 GCA_032116775.1 Pirellula sp.
GGCTAAGATCCAATTCCGATGGCACGATTTCCGATTTGAGAAGTCGCATGCCACAGCCGCAATCGGAGATGGCGAATTTACGCCAATCCTGTTGCCGCGTTAACACGGCTGTGCCTGTAGGCAGCGGTGATTTGCCTGGGCAGGCGTCGGGTAAAAATACGATTCGTTCTGCAGCTAAATCGTGGGGAATCCATGAATGCAACCTACCGAGAGGCTCTGCCGAAAGATTTATTAAATCCATAATCAAACCAAATAAAAAAGAGACTCTTAGCGGCATACAGCCTATCACAGTGCTTCAGACAAACCAAAGTGATCTAGGTTCAGATGCTTAAAGCAGCGATATTCATGTCGTAGACAAGTCTAATTCTAAACGACTAAGACAAAGAGTGCTTTTCGTCCGCCTAATCTGAAGGCCTGGGTTCATCCCGTGCCTACGGAACTCATAGATAGCTAGCCAACCATGTCCAAGGTTTTGTCTTCTTAGTGTGGTGATCTGTGCGGCTTTCTCAGTATACGCTCAAATCAACCACAAAATGGGGCGAAATATATATACCCATAAGGTGTATATTCAAGCTGGGAGTCCCGAAAGTGCTGGTAGACTAAATGTCTATTTTTGTGTCGCGTCGAGACCATCCGGTATTAAGCGGCCCTAGATGAATAATCGGTTTTAGCGACATACTTCAATTACTTCATAGGTAGGCTCTGCAGAGGCAACCGATTGTGGTGGATAAACACCGCACATGATTTCCATGTATTGGTGTGCGTCTGCAATAAAGGCATCGTGAAGTTAGAAGCAATTTCTCCGCAAAAGTCGTGATATAGCGAATGTGCGATATCAAAGTGTGCTGCGCGCATTTGTTCTGTGACATCTGTAGCTTATTGATTACTTTGCCCCATAGCTCAGGGCTTTGATTGCACGGATACAAAGATCTGCTGCGAATTCTGCCGGTCTGGCACTGGTAACTACCAGCTCTTTAGAATTCTTTTTGATTTCATTAGACGCATAGAATGCCGAATCGTTCCTGAAAAAAAATCCGCTCGCCTACTTTCAAAAGGATCCAATCATGAGTCGAAAACATTTGAAGAGAATGATTCTTGATGGTCTTAGTGAAGCATGGGGAGTTCGGACTACAACACTGCGAACGGTCCAGGAGTTGACATGGACCAATCGCCAAAGATCAGTGGGGCGCGAATGGCGAGAAGTTTGTTCGTTGCAACTGGAGCGACTTGAGGAACGGGTTGTCTTTTCGCATAACGGCGATCCTGCGATTTTGCTTGGATTCACGAGTGATCCAGCTTTAGATGGGATTCAAAGCCAGCCACCTGGTGAATATACGGGGGCTGCTCCAGGAGGCTTCGCCTCTTATAGCACGCTGCCCAATGGTTTACCGATTCTTAACAGCCTTACGTCCGCTCCAACCGCGATCTACCTTGATTTTGATGGAGATAACAGCGGCTCTAATCCTTACACCTCGGTTGTTTCGCCTTATAGCGAAGATGCTGACGGAACGACATTCAATCTCACAGAGCAGCGCAATATTTTTGAGGCATGGCGACAGGCGTCATCCTACTTCGCGATGTTTGACACGAACGTTACAACCATACCGCCATCCGGCACGACTCCCAAAGCCTGGCTTGCGGTCGGAAATAATATAAGCGGTGGCTACAGTTACGTTAACGTTTTTCCTAATACCACACCGGAATCGTGGAACCAAAGCAGTGATGCTCGTAATCGTGTGTCGGGTATCACCCATGAACTGGGGCATAACTTTGGTTTGCAGCATCAGGCAACCTACGATAAGTGGGGCGTTAAAACCGCCGAATATGCCGGCGCCAAAGACTCGCTGCATGGTCCACTCATGGGAGTGGATTACAGCGGGATCGTTCATAAATTCATCGTCGGCCACAACAGTACATCTACTGGTGTGACCACTCTTCAAGATGATGTCGCAGTGATAGCGAGTAAAATTAAGCCCTATCAAGCTGCAGGTGGAGATGGTTTTCGAGCAGATGACTTTGGGAACACGCTAGCTACTGCATCTTCTCTACCGATGTCTGGAGCAGCTCAATGGACTTCCGCGATTATCGAGCGATTGACCGACGTTGATGCGTTCTCTTTTTCGACAGTCGGAGGTATGTATTCAATCTCGGCTGCTCCCGACACTCCATCTGGAGTTGACCTCAAATTAGAGATTTACCATACAGATGGTACTTTGATCGCCTCACAGGATAGCGCCAACAATGTCCAGCAATTGGCGCTGGATCTATCCGCTGGGACTTATTACGCACTCGTTTCGAGTCACCAAAATTATGGCGATATCGGGCGTTATTTCTTGGCGGTTAGCCCTCTGCCAGCGAACTGGAAAGCGACCGAAGTCGGCGTCGGTACCTCGGGATACACCGTCTATGACGCTGCCACTGGGGTATTTAATCCGATCGGATCAGGTGCTGGGTTAACTGGAAGTAGCGACGGCTTTCAGTATGCATATCAGACCTTAACCGGTGACGGTTCGATAGTTGCTCGTATTACGAACGTCGACAATACCAGCGCAAATGCAGTGGTGGGAGTGACGATGCGCGAGTCCACGGCTGTTAACTCGCGTCACGTTTCTGTGGCGAAGAATTTCAGCGGTGGTCCCAAGCAATTTTCGCGTTCTACGGTGGGTGGTTCAACTTCGACTAGTGCTGCAGGAGCGAGTACCCACAACTGGGTTAAATTGCAGCGGGTCGGCAATGTCTTTACGACCTTTACTTCGCCTGATGGTGTAACCTGGACGCAGCTGAGCACGGCAACTGTTGCTTTGAACAGTGCGCTGACTGTAGGGTTGCTAACAGGTTCTGCCAACAATCATGCCCTGAATGTTGGTGAACTGGATAATGTGGTTGTGACTGGTAACACCAGTGTAGGTTCTCCAGTTTTCAACGGGCTTGCATCTCCTACAGGATTAAGCGTCAATCTTGGGACGGGGTCTGGCTTGAATCTGTCGTGGACTGCGGTTGCCGGTGCCACGGGTTACGCGGTTAGTCGATCTAGCGACGGTGTCAACTTCACGCAGATCGCCACTCCAACCTCCACATCCTACTCTGATCCTAATCTACTCGGTTCAGCCAGGTACTTTTATCGCGTTAGTGCGATCGATGCGACAGGAGCTTCGATTCCCTCTAGCGTTGTTAGTCAGGTCAATCGGCCCAGTGCGGTGACTGGCTTAAGTATGACGATGCCAAATCAAACGCAACTGGTGCTTAACTGGACTGAAACAACAGGTGAATCGGGTTATCGAATTCAGCGTTCTGCAGATGGTGGCTCGACTTATACTACGGTCACAACAGTCGGAGCCAATATACCTAGCTATACAGATACTGGTCTGACTGCAGGTTTGAGCTACACGTACATCGTGACACCGACCAGTACGATAGGGGATGGCGTAGCCTCTTCTGCCGTCTCCGGTGCATTGCGGTTGGCGGCCGTTAGTCCGACGATGGGAACTGTTGCTCCAGGAAGTATCACCGTCAATTGGACCGATATTGCAAATGAAACGGGCTATCGTATCGAACGCTCAACAGATGGAACAAATTTCACCTCTCTGGCGACAGTCGGCGCGAATATCTTGAGCTACATCGATACGACCGTCGCTGCCGCGACCGAGTATTATTACCGTGTTTTTGGCACGACCTCTCTCACTCAAAGTCTGGTAGGGGCAACGAGGTTTGCGGCTTCTGCTAGTACATCACCACCCACTGCGCTATGGAGTTCGAGTGATATTGGTTCAGTCAGCGGGGTAGGAACGACTGATTTAACCAGTGGCACGTTTAAGATGATCAGTAGCGGTACTACGATCGGTGGAACTGCCGATTCGTTCCGCTTCACCTCACAGCCGCTCACAGGTAATGCACAGGTCGTTGCGAAGGTTGCCAGTATTGAGAATACTGCATCGACGGCCAGCGCAGGGGTGATGATACGCCAATCGACCGCAGCGAACTCGGCCAACGCCTATGTCTATGTGACACCTACGACGATCGGTTTCTCTTATCGTGCAACCGCAGGTGGTGCCACAACAACGGTTGCAACCGTGGCTACAACCGCTCCAAAATGGGTTAAATTGGATCGAGCTGGCAATTCATTTTCAGCGTTTTATTCCGCTGATGGCGTTAATTGGACACAGATCGGTACTGCTGTGACGATTGCGTTAACCAACTCAACCGTGGCGGGCTTAGCGGCAACGGCGGGTTCGACTACTACGCTAAATACATCGACCTTCACGAATGTAGCAGTAACCGCTCCATCCGGATTGACCATAAGTGATGTGGCTCAAGCAGAGGGGAATGCTGGAGCCAATAACTTCTTATTTAATGTCAATCTATCCGTCGCTTCTAGCTCCACTATAACTGTCGATTACGCGACTGCCTTAGGCACGGGCACGGAAGGAAGTGACTTTACATCAATTTCCGGATCACTCACTTTCCTACCAGGAGAGACTTCGAAATCGATATCGGTGGTCGTCAATGGAGATCGCGTTAGTGAAGCCAACGAAACATTCTTCTTGAATCTATCCAATGCCGCGAATTCCTTTATCGTAGATGGGCAGGGCGTTGGAACGATTCAAAATGATGACGTCGCTGGTATTACAATCGGTAATCTATCAGGGAGTGCAACGACTGAGTCGGGAGGCACAGTGACATTCACGGTAGTGTTGAACTCGGAACCAGTCGCCGATGTGACAATTCCAGTAAGTTCCAGCAATACGGCCGAGGGAGTGGTCTCCGCGTCGCCGCTAACCTTTACCGCAGCAAACTGGAACGTAGCGCAAACTGTTACGGTAACAGGAGTCGATGATAGTGTTTACGATGGTAACAAGTCCTACAGTGTCGTAATCGAACCTGCTAACTCTTCCGATTCCACTTACCAGGGTCTGAATCCCGCGGATATCACGCTGGTGAATAATGATAATGAGTTATCGCCGCCAACGAAGTTCTTTGTGGTTAACGATGGAGCGCCAGATCGGACGTTTGAGTACAGCGAATCAGGAGCATCGATTGAAAATTATACGATCAATAGTGCCAATACAGCACCAAGAGGAGCCGTCGCTAATAAGGCTGGCGATAAGGTGTGGGTGCTGGACAAGAATCGTAATGTCTATGTCTATAATTCTAGCGGACAGTATCAGTATTCCTGGATAGCAGGTTCACTCAGCAATACTGCTACGGTCGAAGGTATTGCATCGGACGGAACAAATATTTGGATTGTCGATTCTAAATCCGACAGAATCTACTACTATGCTGGGGCTGCCAGTCGCACTAGTGGAACAGCCGCTCTAACTGCCAGCTTCGCCTTGGCCTCGGGCAATACTAACCCCAAGGATCTGGTGTATGGTTTCAATGGATCAACAGGATTTCTGTGGGTAGTCAACGACGCTAAAAGCGATGTGGTTTATCGTTACGCTGTCAATGGTACAACCGGTGGCATTACTCTGCAGAGTAGTTGGCCACTGAACGCAAATAATAAAACTCCAACTGGTATTACGCTCGACCCGAGCACGACCAGCGGCGATATCTGGATCGTCGATAATGGAACCACTAAGCAAGTTTATCGCTATACGGCGGCCAGGAGTGGTACTCCGACTGCCTCGGCCGCGATTTTCACATTGAATGCTGCGAACTTAAACCCACAAGGTATTGCTGATCCACCTCCTCCTGCAGCGACGGATCGGATATTTGCTAATATCGGACAATCGAACGAGTTACGTGGTACTACCAAGCAAGATGCAGGAGCTTATTTGACGAGAGCCGTTGCAGCTTACACGCACAAGGAGAAACCAAATTCTTCAGAGTCTACCAGAGAATTTGGTAACATCTTGGCACGCTCGCCGGGACAGCGTGTCAACGTTGCAAAAATGTCAAGTTTGCCTGCAAGCACCCATGGACAGGTTCAGTGGCGCACTTCCGGACATGACTCCATGTTAGATGGAGCAGTCGCTGCCAAGAAAGAACTCGCTCAATTAGAAAACGAACTAGATAGGTATTTTGAGTCGCTTTCTAGCGGAGATCTCGAAAAGCTTTGTAAGCAAAGCTGAGCCGTGGCATCCTGCCTGCCTCAATTCGATCATCTGTGTCGCGAAACGGTTGCTGACGGAACTTTGGTTGGCCAGAGTGCCGCTTGCAAATGCGATTCTGATGGTCTTGCGAATGGTTCGTGGTAGTGTCCGTCAAGTTGCGCACAGAGATTTTTCAGTTTTTGGCTGTGGTTATTGTAAGATATAGAACCTGCGGATCCTCTTGCAGAGCTTGTCGTGGCTACCGTTCTTTGCTGCCCAGGAAAGTTGTAGCTCAAAAACAATAATTTAAGTCAAATATAGAGACCTAAGTAAACTCACGTTTAAGAAATGATAAGGCGTAAAAGATATGCCAACCCTTGATATTGTCATCGCTTAGGAGTCGATTTGCACTGCTCATTTCTTGCTCATTTTGCGGCAAATCAAAACTAGTAGCAAGCGCAAGTGTTTCTGTGGTAGTGCTTGGGAATATGTCATTGAATTCCCCGTATGACGAGGGTACCGTAGATCAATCAATCAGCCTGATTGATCTACCACTACATGTTTGAGCCATGGCGGCTTGGCTCACTCGTTAGTTTTGTAGCCTTATTTACTCGGATCGAAGGGGAGTGCGGACTTGTGCACGCAAAGTCGGAGCTTTCCATCTTTACAACGTCGGAAAACGAATGTTTTGTCCACCATGACTTCTTCACCTTTGGCGTTAGTGATGTAAACATTTCCCATGGTGATCGCGATTTCTCCATGAATCTGTATGCCATTTTCCGACGCATTGTTGTCGTACCGGACTTTAACCCAATTTTTTAAAGCAAACCCGGTATCTTCAGGGAATTTAGCATTACCACCAATAAAATACGATAAAGCACCTTCGCGAGTATTTCTGAAGGTATTCTTTCCAAAGGCGAGGGTGGGCTTAAAGAACACCTGTCCTTCCTTGTAGTCATAAAGGTCATCGATGATCTGGCTCGCAACAGTTTTATAATCGCCGCCATCTTTGTAGGTTGTGCTGATCTTTACTAGGCCGTCGCACCAGGTTTGTTGTGCCGCATTCACCTCTGCCTCTGTAATTGGCTTAGCAGTGGTTTGGTCAGCGGCAGCCAAATGGTTTGGAATACCTCCAATATTTAGCATCACAGTAACAGTGATCAATGTCATTGCTTGAAAATGCGTAATGAATAAACTCATCGAATCCTCTTAATGCTTCATTGTGGGTAGGAAAAGGCCTCGGAGGCGAGAACGCATATTGTTGTCTTCTGGATTTCTAATAGGCTACAGCTAAGCCACTTACAATCAATGAATAATTTCCAAGGTTGATTTTTTTTAATGGTCGACTGCTAGGTCTAATCCGCCCTTTTTTCTATCGTGTGCGCGATTCCCTAGGAAAAATATTAGGCTCAATCCAAAACACTAAATGGTCCTAATCGATCACAAGAGTTTAAGCTTCTGGCATTGAGTTCCAACAACGAGACGGTTGCTGGCAGTTAATATGTGGTCGTTATGTAGTGTAGGTTCTCCAGGTAGATTCAGCGATATATTGCGAATATCGCCGTGACTACTTAGGTTCCATGATATGGCTAGATGCTTGCGTCAGCTTGATTTATATTTTTATTACATTGGTTCTGAGAAATCTAGAAGATTCTCAAGTAAATGGTCGACGTTTTCCTGGGCTGAGCGTTGCTCTTTCTTCAGTTTTTTGATCCCTCCTAGTTTCTTATCACCGATTTGGTCGAGCCATTCGACATCTTCGAGGTAATAATCGGAATCGGTACCGAATGTCATGTCAGTTGCCGCTCGGTAATCGATAGTTTGCTTCGATTTGGAATCGTGGAGAGTATCCCTTTCCATGAATTGTGAGAGGTTATGAGTTCGATCGACAGCACTCGATACCACCGAAATGAGTGTTAAATCACTTGGGGTAAGTGGCGCCGAATCAATGACGTCTCTCGACTCGGCGATGGCCGTATCCAATAGCGACGATGGTGGTGGGTCAGCGATACCTTGTGGATTACTCAGCCCAGTCAATACGAAAGCTACGGATGACGCAGGCGACGTCGTATTGATTACGCTGCGGCCGTTGGTGTACTGGAATACTTGCTTGGTCGCACCATTGTCGACGATCCACAAGTGACCTCCTGAGGTTGAGGATGGGTCCAGTGTGATGCCGGTGGGAGTGGAGTTGGTGGAACTTAGGTTCCATGAGGTTACCAAAGCGATCGACGAGTTTTTGGAACCAAGAGTGTAACGGAACACCTTGTCGACACTAGTTCCATCATCGACAACCCAGATCACGCCTGCGCTTCCCTCGCGACCGTACACGAGGTCCTTCGGATTCGTGTTGCCAGAACCCAATGCATAGCTGGAAGTAGCGTTCTGCAAACCAGATACGAGTTTGGCGGCATTGGCATAGTAGTAGATTCTGTCTGTCGTCGAATCGACGATCCAGATGTTTGTGCCGTCGGTCGTTATACCCTGGACTGAAGCTGTGCTAGTTAATGTTCCTGGGGTCCACCAACCTATTAATCCACCAGCGTTGTTATAGACGTAGACGTTTCGGTTCGCGTCGACCACCCACAGCTTGTCGCCAGCGGCAGTAGCTACAATACCTCGCGAGGCGGTATTGGTAGCCACTAGCCCATAGTTTTCTACAGATTGACCCGCGGCACCGTACTCGTAGGTTCGCTCGGTGGATGCATCGTCGACCACAAAGAACTTGGTGGCAATCTTACCATCGTCGATGTTGGTAAGGTTGATATCAGCTGGGTTACGGCCGCTATATAGAGTATCGGTGGAAGTAGCGGTTCCGATAACAATCGCGTAGGCAATGTCACCGTCAATTATGTTGTCAGCGACACCCGTGACAGTGACCGTCTGAGCGGCCCAATTGCTCGGCGTAAAAGTCAGCAGGCTGGTGCTAACGGTACCTTCCGTTGTGTCACTTGAGCTGATCGGAATAGTTACGTTTGCTGTTGGTTGGGAATCCAGTTTCACGGTGAAGGTCACCTTGCCACCAGCTTCCGTCGTCGTGGTGCCGCTGGGGGCGGAAACCGTGATGCCCGCTGTATCGTCGTCGACGTTAGTTATTGCGATGTCCGCAGGGTTGATACCCTTGTACTTCGCATCGCTGGAAGCAGATGTACCGATTATCACCGTGTAGGCTTTGTTACCATCATCGATGCTATCGTTTACCCCGCGAACCGTAACGGTTTGTGGGTTCATCCAGGTGGTCGAAGTGAAGGTGAGCAAGGAGGTGCTGACCGTACCTTCAGCTGTATTGCTGGAACTGATCGGAATGGTGACATTCGCCGATGGCTGAGTATTCAGGCGTACTGTGAAGGTCACTGTGCCACCCGCTTCAGTCGTTTGTGTGCCGCTCGGTGAAGACACTGAGATACCGGGTGAGTCGTTATCGATATTCGTCAATGCGATATCGGCAGGATTGCGACCCGCGTAGAGCGAATCGCTCGACGTCGCAGCACCAATGACCGCTGTGTAGGCGATGTTTCCATCGGTTAGGGTATCATCGACCCCTCGGACGGTGACGGTCTGTGGAGCATTCCAGTTCGTCGGTGTAAAGATGATTGAACTGGTGCTCACGGTACCTTCCGTCGTATCGCTGGAACTGAGCGGAATGGTTACGTTCGCTGTTGGCTGTGAATCGAGTCTAATAGTGAATGTTACTATACCACCCGCTTCGGTTGTTTGATTTCCGCTTTGGTTGGCGATCGTGATTCCGGCGGTATCGTTATCGATGTTGCTCAACGAAATATCCGCTGGATTCAGTCCATTGTATGTCAAGTCGGCGGAGCTTGCTGTACCGAGTACTGCCAAGTAGTTGACGTTGCCATCATCGATGAAGTCATCGACGCCTGTGACCGTCACCGTCTGCGGAGCGTTCCAGTTATCTGGCGTGAACGTCAGTGAACTCGAACTGACGCTACCTTCAGTAGCAAGACTCGAACTGACTGGTACCACGACGTTTGCAGAAGGTTGTGTAGCCAATTTGACAGTAAATGTCACTGTACCACCCGCCTCGGTTGTGCTGGTTCCGCTTGGCGCCGACACTGTAATTCCAGGATTTACAGTGGTGAAATTCAAGGAGAAATTGCTGACGATGCCTGCGAATGGGTTACCTACCAAATCCTTGAAGGTACCTGTCGGCATTAGCACATAGTAGCCGCTCCCTGGCTGGAAGTTAGAGACTGGGTTAATAGTCACTGTAGATTCGGTGATAGAAACTTGCGAGATATCGCTAACTGGAATACTCGACCACAGTGTGCCATTGGAATTGTAGATATTGATATTTCCGTTTCCTCTTAGCACTCTTTCGTCGAATGAAAGCGTGATGTTGGAAGAGATCGAAACGTTGGTTGCATTATCAATAGGATCAGTGCTAACCAATATCGGAGATTCGCTATCGTTTGGATTGTCAATCATGTAGTCATAATCCGTGATAATTTTATCACTGGAAATTGTTGGGTTCATGACTGCAAAGTTTACAAAGATCCATTTGCCTGCACTTCCTCCCATTATGAAGGTTTTGATGTGTTCGGCAGGTTCTTCGGCGAAGTTCCCATCTCTATCTTGATCCCAGATAGCTCGATAAGTGGTTGCTGATCCTGTTGCGTTAAAGCCAGCAAAGAACCAACCGTCCGCGTCGGTGAATGCGTCACCCATTACGATTTTGCTGGATTCTTCAATAATGAAAATCCGCTGACCTTCAACTGCACCATGGTCCATGAAGGATGTTTCGCTCGTGTCGAATTGAAATAGTCCTCCTACCCCCTTAATATTTTTGAATTGATTATCATTACGTATCGATGAAAGGCTATAGCCGAGCAAAGTTTCGCCGAGCGTAGAGGTTGCGTCAACAACCGAGAATGGATATTCCTGGTTGTCCAGAATTGTGGGCATAACAGGTGCGACATTCGGATTCGCAATCGCATTATCGGTGCCGGTCATGTTGCTGCTAAGCAGCCAGCCGGAACGTTTCTCTAGACCGTAGTCCAAATGAATCTTGACGTAAATAAAGCCATCGCTGCTGGTTGGTACACCATTAATCGTTACCTCGTAAAAGTCTCCTATATCATTTATCCCATTACTGTTGGTGTCCTTGAGGTCAACTAATAATTGGCTATCTGCTTTGAAATGTGCGATTTCGTCGAGCGGCGTAAAGTTCAATTCGCCATCTAGCTCATCAATAATCACATCGTCGTATACATGGACTGGTACGGCACCCTGGAAAAGGAATGGATAGGGGATGTTGACTTTCAGATTAGTCGTAGAATTCGATGCTCCATCGTACACAAGATTATACTGGAACTGTCCCGGGTTGCTGTCTGATAGACGATAGTTACCGTTACCGCGAGTATAGTCTGGTGTAAAAATAAGATTGAACTGGTCTTGTGCCAATCCTGGGTTGCGATCGAAAGTACTCAAGCCACCCGTAGTTACAACACCGACAGTTAACTTCTCATTGTCCACCAGTAAAAACTGCTCATCTTCACCTACCCGTAAGGAATCAATGTTGTAGACGAGCCGTCCGGAAGTTCCCATAAACTGAAGTTTTGCGATAGAAGTTAAAGTATCAGTCGTGCCGTCCGAGTTTCGTGTCACCGTAGTCGTGGGGCCGATCACCGTCACTGTGTAATCCGAAAAATCGCCATCGTAGGCTACCGAGTCGAAGTCTGCACCACCATGAATAACATCACTTCCTGGTCCTCCCACGATCGTATTATCGCCAGCCCCCGTCGTGATCTTATCGTCACCACCAACCTCAGGATATGTACTTTCAAAAATGAGAACTCTGCCAGTTGAGTTTAGTGTAGCTTTACCATGATCTCCAACGATTAGGCCAGCGTTATTACCCACAACGATATCATCGCCAAAGTCGCCACCAAAAACGATGTTATTGCCGTTAGGCAAACGAATGGTGTCTGAGCCACCGTAAATGGAACTACTCGGCGCACTTACATTACTAGACTCGACTGAATAGATTGTCTCAATCATCGAGAGGCTACCATCACTGAGATATTGAGCTTGGCCGTCATCGCCCAGTACAGTGCTAATGCCAGCTGTTGCGGTGATGCTATCTCCGCCTGCGCCACCTATGACCGTATTAATGCCATTGGTGAGGGTGATCACGTCGGCGGCTCCCGATCCAAAGTTCGAACTCGCGACGCTCAAGAGCGAGCCGGCGTTGCTCAAGGTCACAGTACCATTGTCACCAACAATGGTCGCACGCGATCCGGTTGCCGTTCCATTCACAGAGATCACATCGGCAGCGGCACCACCCACAACTATATTCTGTCCAGAACCAATTGTTATCTGTTCGGCTCCACCCACGTTCGCATACATGGAGCTAATTACAGTCGTGCCCGTGGCAGCGCCACTGGTGTCCGTTAAAACCTCCACACGACCTTCGTCACCAAGTACATAATTGGTTCCATTGCTTACGCTAATCACATCGGCCGCTGCACCTGCAATCACTATATTCACGCCACTAGAAAGCGTGATCGTATCAATGCCGCCAAAGCCAGAGTTGATCGACTCGATCAAACGTAAGCTACCATCGCTAAAGAAGTGAGCCTGGCCATCGTCACCCAGTACCGTGTTGATTCCAACTCCTGCCGTAATCTTGTCGCCACCGACACCGCCGATCACCGTATTGGTCCCACTGGTCAACGTGATGTTGTCTGCAGCTCCCGAGGCAAAGTCGGAGCTGGTTACGCTCAGCAGTACCCCAGCGTTGCTCAAGGTCAGCGTGCCATTGTCACCTACCACCGTCGCTCGTGCGTTCGGTGCAGTTCCATTGACCGTGATCGTATCGGCAGCCGCACCACCGACCACCACATTTTTGCCGGAGCCAATGCTGATCGTATCAATACCACCTACGCTGGCATTCAGCGGAGTGATCAGGGTTGTACCCGTCGCGGCGCCAGCGGTGTCCGTTAAGACTTCTAATTTGCCTTCGTCACCTAGAATGTAATTGGTGCCATCGCCAACATTAATCGTGTCGACTCCA
>JAUMAI010000354.1:0-7390 GCA_032116775.1 Pirellula sp.
AACGGCAACCACACCTTGAGCCGTGTGATATTCGAGAAACCATTACCGATGTTTATGATTTGATGACATCACGCGCTACGGATCTAGGAGTTACCTTGAACTGGCAACCACCGGCGGAATTTCCGAAGATTGCCTGCGATGCCGAAGGCATGCACCGAGCAATACTCAATGTGGTCAGCAACGCACTTGACGCTTGCGAAGGTCGTCCGAATGCCAAAGTAGAAATCTCGCTTGAATTACAAAACCACGAACGAGTTAGCATCACAATACAAGATAATGGTGTTGGAATCGCTTCGGAGGATATCGGCAAAATCTTCTCTGTGTTCGAATCGCGAAAAGGAAATCGAGGCACAGGGTTGGGTCTACCGGTCAGCCAGAAGATTCTCCGCGAGCATCGCGGTGATATCCTAGTGGAAAGCGAATTAGGTGTCGGCACGAAGTTTATTCTACAACTCCCACTCCGTCCGTTAATCGATTCCGGCGACGCTGGTCCATCCACCATGATGTTATAAGTAAGAATTCGACTGCTCAGCTTCCTTTCACCAATTGACTGATCGCTTTGAAATTTGGGTGTGTCGATGTTTCGCACCACTCGAACATCACCATTTCACTGGTGAGCAATTTTACGCCAGCCTGCTTCATTCGTTCCAGCGCGCATTGATGATCAAGCATCTTGCGACTACCAATGGCATCGATCACGACAACAACGTCCCAACCTCCAGCCAGCAGATCGAAAGCTGATTGCAGTATGCAGACGTGGCTCTCAATCCCGCAGAGCACGATCGTTCTACGTCCACCCTCCCAAAAAGCTTGTAAGTCAGCGAAGCACTCACGAAAGCTAAACATCCGTTTCGATTCGATATTCCCGAGTTTGCTTTGAATCGGTTCGACTGTTGCTCCGAGCCTCTCCGGATATTGCTCTGTTCCAAACAGAGGTACATTCATGAGCTTGGTGGCAGCAAGCATGGTATCGATACGCTGGACAATCTGTTCACCTCCCAGGATCGAACCAAGAAGTTTCTCCTGAACGTCGACTACGACCAGAACTGAACGCTCTGCAGCAACTAACCCAGGCGATCTAACAGCCTTAAATGGGGGATTTTGCGTTTTTGACGAGGTCATTGGATATCGATTCCCCTGCAATCTTAGTAAACTTAAGGCTTGTTTTTCGCGGCGATTTTGCGTGATTTGAAGTCAAGCCTGAACCGAACTTCGAAACCGCCGTTCCGTAATTATCCGGTCTTCATACCACATTCTAGTAGTTTAATGCATTTGAAGTTGTAAAAGGTAAATGCCATGCCGTTTTGTCATGCTCTCTCTCGAAACAACGCCCACCTTCCAGACGTTCCAGCCACTCCTGGAAAACGCTGGTTGCTCACTTCACTGTTGGCTTGCGCAACAATCGTTCCAATATCGCTGCAAGCTCAAGCGAAAGAAGAAACCAAACCAACGTCGACCGAGGAGCGTATCAGTCGCGATTTAAGTTACCTAGCAGCCGATGAACGGGAAGGACGTGGAGTTGGAACGCAGGGGATTTTGCAAGCTGGTGAGTACATCGCTGAGCGATACAAAGAGCTTGGCTTCAAAACTGATTTATTCGACCAAACGCCTTTTCAAAATTTTAATATCGCAGGAGAGAACAAAGCAGGGCCGGTAGATCACAATCGGCTAGTCTTCCGCAAAGAGGGTGGCGAAACGATCGCCCCAGAATTTCTTAAGCAATTCACTCCCCTCAGCCTGGGACGCAACGGGAGCTTCAACACCGGTATCGTTTTCGCAGGCTACGGCATCACGGCTAAAGATTTAAACTACGATGATTACGAAGGTATCGATGTTACCAACAAGGTCGTCATCGTACTTCGCAAGGAACCAAGGGCTAATGATCCAGCGAGCCCATTTGATGGCACTCAGCCGTCGCAATATTCTTTTTTCACTGCGAAGGAAGCCAATGCGGCTGTGCATAAAGCGGCTGCCTTGATCGTCGTCAATGATCGTACAACCATAGAGCAAGCGGAGAGCGACAAACGAAATCAGATCAACGCATCCTTGCAAAAACTGGGCGAACTTAGCAAACGTTGGCAGGACCCTGCAGTGATCAATGATCCTGCAGCTTTGGCAAAACTAAGAGCCGAATTGAAGATGGAGGCATCAACTCTGCAGGCTGCAGAGATGAAGCTAGACCAGTCTCCCGATAGCCTGCTGGATGTCAATGGTGGTGGCAGAGCCATGAGCGAAGATCGAGTTCCTACATTCTTCTGCACACGTGAGACGATCGATCAGTTACTAAAAAGTTCACTCGGCCAGACCTTGGCTGACCTAGAAGCCGATATCGATGGAGACCTAAAGCCGCGCTCAGTCGAACTTAAAGGCTGGACAGCTGAAGGTGAAACCTTGGTTGAACAACAGCAGATCGTTGCCAGAAACGTTATTGCTGTTTTGCCTGGCAGTGGAGACTTGGCAAAGGAAATGGTAGTGGTCGGCGCTCACTACGACCATGTCGGTATGGGTGGTCCCGGCTCACTGGCTCCAGGAACCATTGCAGTGCATAACGGGGCTGATGATAACGCCTCGGGAACGACCGCCATGCTTGAGGTCGCGCATCGGCTGTCGACCAATAAAACGAACAATCGTCGAACGCTAGTCTTCATGGCCTTCAGTGGCGAAGAACGCGGCTTGCTCGGCAGCGCCCATTACGTCCGCAATCCTCGCTTTCCACTGGAAGATACCGTAGCCATGGTCAACCTCGATATGGTGGGCCGCATGAACCAGGACCAACTCACGATCTTTGGGACAGGCACTGCGACGGAATTTGATAGCTTAATTGACCAACTTAATGCTAAGTACAAATTCGATTTGAATAAGGACCCCGCTGGTCGTGGACCGAGCGATCACCAATCATTTTTTGAGAAAAAAATACCAGTCTTTCACTTCTTTACTGGGCTTCATAACGAATATCATCGCCCAAGTGACGATTTCGATAAAATCAATCTAATCGGTATGGTCCGCATAACCGATATGGTTACCGAGTTGGTCGAAACTTTAGCAACTCAGGAAAAGAAGCCCACCTTTAATGATATCAAAGGGGTCGGGGATGTCCGCGGACGTCGCTTTACATCGCGCCCCTTGATGGGCGTTCAGATGAAAGCTGAAGCAACCGACGGAAAATGGGCCATTGAGCAGGTCGTTCCGGAAGGAGCTGCTGCGAAAGGTGGCTTAATGGCAGGAGACATTTTGCTGAGCGTTGCCGGGACAGAAATCAAATCCCGTGATGACGTGGCAAAGGCGATTTCCGGGAACAAACCTGGGGACAAAGTCGAGGTAAAATTCAGCCGAAATGGCCAGGAAATGACGATCGAAATCACTTTGGGTCGAGGATAAAGCCCTATTGATCACTGATCTGTCTGAAAAATCGCTATTTACCCGCCGAGAGGAGTTCGGCAGAATACTACGCGGTCCGAAGTTCGGAACAGGATATCAGAACTTCGGGACGCGATTTGCAAATCATATCGATTGATTCACTGCTAGACGCTGAATCAAACATTCGTTCAGGAATTAAAAGCAAGGGAGTGCAGAAGTGCGAGTTTGGAACCGTTTTGCCGTAGCGGCACTATTATGCATCGTGGGAAGTAATGCAGCTGTGGCGCAGACCGCTCCAGCTACTCCAGCGGCCCCTCAGGGTGGACAAGCTGGTGCTGCTGCCCAATGGCCAGCGGCACGCATTGCCTTGATCGATATCGGGCATATCTTCCGCAACCATCCAACCATGAAGTCTGAGCAAGAAGCTGTGGAAGCTTTGGCAAAGACATATCAAGAAGAACTCACCAAAAAGCGTCAGGAGTTGCTGAAGCAATTCGAAGCCTTGAAGCAATTCAAAGATGACTCGCTTGAGTTCAAACAAGGTGAAGAGAAATTAGCGGAAGCTGAAGCAGCTTTGCAATTGGACACTGGCCGTAAGGAAAAGGAGCTAGTTGAGAAGCGAGCTGAAGTTTTCTATCGCAACTACCAACAGGTTTATGCGATGGTGAAGTGGCTCTCCGAGTCTCAAGGTATTGACATGGTCATCACCTTCAACCGTGAAGAGATGGATCCAAAGTCACCAGCTACTGTTCAGCGCGGCTTGGCCAAGAGTGTTATGTATCACAGCGGACAAGCAGACCTGACCGATTGGGTTTTGAATAACCTGAAGCAGCAAGCTCCAGCTGCTGCCGCTGCTAGCACTGCTGCTAGGCCAGCTGCTGCTGCACCAGCCAAAACCACCCAACGCCAATAGATTTGATCAACGCTTTGTCGTGCATGGGCAGAAAACTAATTCCATGGCGACAAAGCACCCGTACAACAACGCGAGAAAGATATGACAGAGCTAAAACTCTTGCTCTGTCATATCTGACTCCAACCAAAGCAGTGATAGAAAAAAAGTTGTAACCTCACTTCGCTAGATCATTCATGATGAGTGTTCCTCGGTGAGACCTATCTGATTCCCAGGCGGCAGGGATGCCAATGCAGACGGTTCGTTTTCAGAATACGATACGCCATACCTGCCATGTCAGCGGTCGCGGATATTGGAGCGGCCAGCCTATTCAATTGACTTTCTTGCCCGCGGATGTTGATACGGGCATTCAATTCGTACGTACCGATCTACCTGGTAAGCCACACATTCGCGCCATTTCTGACAACCGAGTCGAAATGCCATTGCGAACTCGCCTACGGGATGGCAATGCAGAGGTTGACATGGTGGAACATGTCATGGCAGCCCTGTATGGCATGCGGATCGACAACGCGATCGTACAGTGCGATGCGGCGGAAATGCCCGGCTTAGATGGAAGTTCTTTGGCTGTTACGTTAGCTCTGCAGCAAGCAGGTATCGAGCGGCAACATCGTCCCCGCGAAACACGCATCATCACCTCGATTGAACGTTTTGGTGATCAGAAACAGTGGTTATCGATTAGCCCAGTTGCAGACCACCGGCTGCATGTCGAATACCGTCTCGATTTCGGTCCTGGACAACCGATCCCATCTGGCACGAGTGCTTGCACCTTAACTCCTGCAAATTTTGTAGAGCAACTCGCTGCAGCCCGAACATTTATCTCATCCAAAGATGCGGCCTACTTGCAAGAGAAAGGCTTAGCTTTGCATGTCACAGACAGAGACTTGATCGTCTTTGGTGAGAAAGGGCCTATCAACAATACACTTCGCTTTCCTGACGAATGCGCTAGACATAAGCTGCTAGATCTCGTCGGTGACTTGGCTCTTTGTGGCTATGACATTTGCGGTCGCATCATCGCCTGCCGCACCGGTCACACGGCCAATGGAAGACTGGCTGAAAAAATTCGTTTTACAAAACCTAAGATTAACATTGCCGCCAAAGCGGCCTGATTGTATTAACCCACTTTCTAAGACCTTCATGTCGCCTGAACGGTCACGTTCAAGCGACTAGACCATTACCGGAATTAACCATGGCAACAATCATTGCCCATACTGCGGTGGTAGACCCTCGAGCCGAACTCGATGATGAAGTCCGAATCGGTCACCATTGCGTTATCGGTCCTAACGTCAAGATTGGGCGTGGTACGAGACTGGAGAACCATGTCACCGTAACCGGTAATAGTGTTATTGGACGCAATAACCATTTCTTCCCTGGTGTGGTCATTGGCGCAGAGCCACAAGACCTCAGCTATCAAGGCTCTCCGACGCAGGTCATTATTGGTGACAATAATGTTTTGCGCGAGTCGGTTACCATCAACCGAGCCACAGAGAAGGAAGATGGAATTACATCGGTTGGAAGCAATTGCTATTTCATGGCTTGCTCACACGTTGCTCACGATTGCAAGGTTGGCGACCGAGTCATTATGGCAAACAACGTGATGCTCGGTGGTCACGTTCACGTGATGCATGATGCTACGATCAGCGGTGGCGTTGGAGTTCATCATTTTGCAAGAATCGGCTGCTACAGCTTTACTAGTGGCGTCAGTCGCGTTCTTCAAGACGTCCCACCCTACATGCTTTGCGAAGGCCTACCCGCACGACCACGGTGCGTCAACGTCGTTGCTTTGAAACGAAAAAATTTCTCTACCCCAGCGATTCGAGCCCTATCTGAGGCGCACCGATTGTTGTATCGCTCTCGGGTTGGCGTAAACCACGCCAAAGAGATTCTTACCGCCAATGGCATGTACTTGCCTGAAGTAGCTGTGTTGTTTGACTTCATTGATGATTCGAGCGAAGGTCGCCATGGACGCGGCCGCGATAAAAGGAGAGCTGCGTGAGTCGCTTACGCGTTGCCGTCGTTGGAGCAGGCCATCTAGGACGAATCCATGCCAAGTTGCTAAAACAACACACTTCGGTAGAAATTGTCGGCGTAGTAGATCCTGTGGCTGCAGCTCGCACTTTAGTCGAGACGGAACTCCAACTTCCAACTTATGCGGATATTGAGTCGATCTCAGGCAGTATCGATGCATGCATCATTGCCTCGCCAACCACTTTCCATTATCGCATTGCCGCTCAGATGCTTCGCCAGGGCATTCATTGCCTGGTCGAAAAACCACTGGTACTCAATGCGGCTGAAGCAGCTGATTTAGTAGATCTCGCTGAGCAAGCGGGAATAGTTCTTCAAGTGGGACACGTTGAGCGATTCAATCCAGCGTGGCAAGCAGCTCAACCGCTTCTCAATGACGTTCGCTACATCGAAACCGAACGTTGCAGCGGTTTTTCTGGACGCAGCACTGACATCGGTGTTGTTCTCGACTTGATGATTCATGACCTGGATCTGGTGTTGCAAGTATCCGACGCGCCTATCCGCCGAATCGAAGCGTTTGGACAAGCACTTTTGGGCAAACATGAAGACTGGGCAACTGCAAGGATTATTTTCGATGATGGCTGTATCGCCAATCTAAAGGCTTCTCGAGTATCTTCTCAGCCAGGCCGAAAGTTACATGCTGTCACCGCTCAAGGCTGGGTCGACGTTGATTTTTCAGGTCCCACCGCACGCGTCATCGAACCATGCGACGCAATCGCGAATCACGACGTGGACTTTGATGAGTTGACCGCCGAACAAAAACTGTCGGTCCGGGAAGGACTTTTCCAAACCTGGCTTCCTAAACGCGATTTAGAAATCACTCCCTGCAACGCGATCTTGGAAGAGCAGAAAGATTTCGTTCGCGCAATCACAACGCATAACTCACCTCAAGTAACGGGTGCTCAGGCAGCGAGAACTTTGGAAGTTGCCGAACGAATCCTTACTTGTATCGAACGACATGCCTGGTATGGTCCTTCCAGCCAGTTAAGTCAAATCGGTCCCACCGCCTTGCCGGTACCGAGCCTTGCCTCGCAACTCATCGGCTTCGATGAGCATCAACGAGACGCCAGTCGCCGCAAAGCGGCCTAGTCGGTTTCACTG
>JAUMAI010000355.1:0-6146 GCA_032116775.1 Pirellula sp.
ATTACCAGGCATCACCAGTTGGTGCTCTAACCTCGCAGGCCCTGACATGCTGTGGTATTGGGGCAACATCATGCCAGCTTTTATCGCGGGCCGCGGCGAAGGTTGGTTTGGACCTTACTTTAATATTCTGCCTTGCATCACCGTCGTGCTATTCATCGTTCAGCAGAAGATCATGATGCCGAAGGCAACCGATGAGCAAACTCAAATGACTCAAACCATGATGATGTATATGACCGTCTTCATGGGCTTGATGTTCTTTAAGGTGCCTGCAGGACTTTGCATCTACTTCATCACCTCCAGCATTTGGTCTTTGCTAGAGCGAAGACTGGTCAAACGCCTTGGCCCGCCGCCGAAGCCGCCTGTAACCGTTGCACCAGAACCGCTATCGCGAGATGCTCGTAGAGAAGCTGCTGCTGCCGAACGAAAACAGTCTAGTCAAAAACCGGCAGGCTTTTTGGACAAACTGCGTCAGTTGGCCGATCAAGCCAATGCCGACAACTCGACGACGTATCGACGAGATAAACCCAAAGACAAAGATCCGAAAAAGAAAAAGTAGCTAACTCGCTTTTGAAATCCGTTCGAAGAAAAACCTCGGTCCTCATCTAAGTTGAGGCCGAGGTTTTGTTTTTAAGACTCACATGCAATAAGGACTTCAGGCGGCCACTCATACCGCAGCGAGCGTTCAGGGCTTTAGGTTCCGGAAATGCGGCTTTACACCATTCAGCTTTTCAAGAACCTCCATGGACAGCTTACTTGAAGAATGGATTCTTGATCGTAATAGGCCCGCGAGGTGCAACCTCTTCTGCAACTACCGAACCGTCGAAGTAAGGATTTACAATCTTGGCTGACATTTCGGCTCTAGGAGTAGCCATATAGCCAGGATTGGCCTGCAAGGTTGGCAGAGAGGCATAGGGACTATCGCCGTAAGGCCGCTGATATCGCTTACCGTAGTAAACCGGTGGATGCAGGGCGAAGTATGGTGGCACTGGAACATTGTTCCGATACGATCCATAAGCACCTCCATAGCCCCAGCCATACATCAAGTAAGGGTTATAGGGAACCTGAGCTTGGCAAGGAATTGCCATTCCAATGGTCAATAACAAACCTGCAAGCAAAGACTTCATGCTCATGGAGTAACTCTCGATTTAGTAAGGAACAGACTTATGGACTGGAGTTAAGCCCATAAGATCCACACTAATTGGCCTAAGTCTGCTTGCAATGGATACCGACCGCATTGGTATATGATTTTTGACCTTATAATCCATACAATCGCAACTTTGATCCCATTGCATTCACTCCAGCGTACCGCAGATGACATCCCCACCGGAAGACGTGACAAGCTGCCAAAGCCGTATCGAAGGAGCGCCCGACTGGCACTCTTTCGCAAAGCAATTGAAATTGCAGGCAGGTAAGCTCGGGTTTTGTGAACCTCGAATTGTCCCAGCCGTTGAACCTGGACGATTTCCTGAGTTTGTGCAGTGGCTCGAAAATGGCTATGCGGGTGAAATGCATTATCTTGAAACGCGTCGAGAAGCCTACCGCCATCCAAACTCAATCCTGGAGGGTGTGAGCACCTTGCTCATCATGGCGGTTCCGTACTCCACAACCAAACGTGGTGAACTGACTCCTGGTACAGGAAGAATTGCTCGTTATGCTTCTGGAAAAATAGATTATCACGACTGGATTCATGAACGGTTGAAAATATTAGGTAACTGGCTCCAACTTCACGCTCCTTCCGCAGCAAACCATCAACAGCCACTTCGCTGGCGTGGCATTGTAGATACCGCTCCCTTGCTCGAACGCGAATTCGCGCAAATTGCTGGTTTAGGTTGGATTGGCAAAAACACCTTGCTCTTAAATCGAACATTGGGGAGTTACTTCTTTCTCGCAACACTACTTACGAATCTGCCACTACCTTGCGATGAAAGTTTTTGGGAGGACCATTGTGGCTCGTGCACCGCTTGTTTAGACGCTTGCCCCACCAATGCATTTGTCTCACCCCGGGTCCTCGATGCCACGCGATGCATCAGTTATCTAACGATCGAAGCTCGTGGCCTGCCGTCGCTCGAATTACGACCAGCTATTAGCGATTGGCTCTACGGCTGCGATGTTTGCCAAGAAGTTTGCCCATGGAACAATAAAGCTCCCTCCATCGTCGAACCAAACTTCCTGCCTCAGGAAAGGTTAACTCAACTGCCGCTAGCCTCGCTGCTCGCAATGTCCGAAGCTGAGTTCAGAGACTTCTTCCGACACACTCCCTTTTGGCGAGCCAAGCGCCGCGGGCTTTTAAGAAATGCGGCTATCGTAGCCGCTAACACAAAAAACGCACAATGTGTTCCGAGTCTTCTACGCCTGCTTACCGATCAGGAAGAACTTGTTCGCGCCGCTTCTGTTTGGGCCCTCAGCCAAATGGCTGATGCAGAAATCTATGCACAACTGCAGCGATTGAAAGAGGTCGAAGCAAGTCTGATCGTACTTGAGGAACTTAGTCGAATTTCGAATCTTCAGTAGGAATCGTCCTTTATGAAAAATGTCTACCTGATATTATCGTTGCTTGGCTTGATACTCCCTATGGTATGCTTTGGCTTTCACTTCACCGGCCGCCCCGATAACGCATGGCAGGAGTTCTTTGCCGCACCATTTGCCACCTGGGTTATATCGGGCTTTAGCTGGGATTTACTGCTTACGGCCTCAACCGTCACAATTTGGATGCAGGTGGAGTCAAAGAGATTGCGAATATCGGGCTTTTGGTGGCATTTTCTACTGATATTTGCCGTTGGAATCTGCTTTGCTCTTCCCACTTTTCTTTACCGCCGCGAAAAGCACTTAGCCCGAGAACATTCTTGCTGACCCCGCCTCGCTCTCTATTTCTCCGCCGAAGACTTTTTTCGAAAACTTCACGCTACTGTGAGAAATCTCTCCTCCGGCGGCATCTTATCTACGCTCAAGCCAATTCGTGAGCCCAACTGTTAAGCATTTCGAGCCAGGAATATCGTCGTGCCACTTTCTGCTGCCGAAGTCGCATATGCCCTAGACCAATGGGGTGGACGCGTCCGCTTTTGGCTGGCAACGCGCACGACCGATGTCGACGACATATTGCAAGAAACATTTTGCAAACTAATCGAGCAAAATTGTATGCCCGACCGCCCCGCTGCTTGGTTATTTCAAGTAGCCGCCAATTTGCTTTACCAAGAAACACGCCGCAACCGAAGACGTAAGTCACGGGAGCAGCATGCTGCTAATAAGGAATCTTTGCATCTACCCATCGATCAAAACTTACTTCAGCAAGATATGCAAGTCGCTCTCACTAAGCTACCTGAAGACTTACGAGACATTGTCTTGCTGAAGATTTGGGGAGAGCTAACCTTCGCTGAGATTGCTAAGAGTATCCATGTTTCTACAGCGACGGCCCAAAGGAAATACGTTGAAGCACTTTCCCAACTACAAGCCATCTGCGGATACGATAAAACAGAAGGAGCTAAGCGATGAATACACCAGAACATCTGACTGTAATTGAAACCGTAATCAGCGATAGCACCTCAACGATTCCACAGCCAGTAAGAGATCAACTTCTGTATTCAACTGGATATCGAGCGGGCAAAGTCGTGATGAAGCGCAGACTACTGCTGTCTAGTACCTTTTCATGCTTGCTTACAATCCTTGTAATGCAGTTATTCCAGTTTTTCTACATTCAGCAATGGACGCAGGACAATCTCGCTAATTCGGAAATACGATCATCCGCTGACCCCAGAAATACATCCCCACGATTAATACCAACTGAGAGTCTGCGATCCGACCCAACACCGAACTATCTTGCCACTACTCCAAGGTCAACATTTCTAATCGATTCCGACATCAGTGAAAACGATTTATCGCTCGAATTCACTGCTGATTTGCCAAACAATATTTTGACACCCCGAAATCTAATCGGCCTCTAAAATCACCTATCATTTACCAATACACTACACTCTAAAGCAATGAGAAACTTAATGACCATCAAGCACCATATATTGCTTCTCTTGAATATTGGTACCGCCGTAGCGTTCGCTCACCTAACGACATCGCGAAACCAGCTTGCCGCACAATCACCTCCATCAATTACTGCTGGCATCGCTGTCACGAAGGAAGGGACTAAGGCCACCGAAAGATCCATTAACTTCATCGCTAAGGCTAATTTGCCGTCTACCCAAAGCCGGCTCTATCCATCTGCAGCCGATATGGTACCGGGGACTGCAGCCCCTATAATTCTGCGTATGAATTCAGAGGCCGCCCATCGCCTCAAAGCGCTGGCAGATCTCGATGCTCTGCAATCACATACGAAACCCCTCGAAGAGCTAAATCTTGAGTTGATTAAAAACTCCGGTATTGTCAATCGCAATGAAATGCGTCGAGCTGTATTTCAACAAACAGCTGGCTGGCAATATCCACTCAGAACAGAACCACAATTTGGAATATTACTACCCGATGTGCAAGAGAGTCGACGGTACGCTCGCGCCATGTCTACCTTCGCTCGCGGTGAATTACTTATGGGCAATATCCCTGCGACCGAAGAGTGGATATTACTGACCATGGGATTAGCTCGACACGTCGGCGAAACTCCTTTTGCTGTTTGCCGGCTGGTGCAAGCTGCTGAGATGGGAGAAGCCTTAAACGCATATGAGGAACTCATCCAACATCCTCAAGCCTCAAATTATTACTGGGATTTAAAACAGATACCGCAAGCTACTTCGCTACTACTTGATTCGGCTCAGGTCGAAGCCGCTGCTTGGGAGAATTCCGTATTTGAACTTAAAAATATTGAAGAGTTAAAGTCTGAGGAACAATGGTCTGCCTTAGCTAAATCAATAAGCGCTTACTTGCCTCTGAGCAGCCTTGAGTCGACCGACCCAGAAAAATCTAACCTTTTAGCACCAGCCTGGGTGGCACATTCCCGAGTGAATCTTGCAAAAACAAAACCGGAGGTTGGGGATAAACTTAAGGCGATGGGCGACGCAGAGGTCTCTGTTCGGTATTGGTGGGAACGAGTGAAATACTATAACGCTCGCATTCAATGCGCCTCTCTTCTCAAACTTCCCACCGCAATTCCTGAATTAGAGACATTGCATCGCGAACTGAATGAACTGAAAACACAAGAGGCCGTTGTAGCCCTGGCGATTAACGAATTCCTTCCATTACAGTTGCTTAGCTTGACCTTGCTCCAACAGCGAATCGAATTACTGGTAACGATCGAGTCAATCCGAGACTGGTCCGCTAGACATGACGGAAAATTGCCTACCAGCCTAAGTGAATTGCATTTGCCGATCAGCAAAAATCCATTCAATGACGAACCATTCAAGTGGACACTCAGCGAGAATGGTAGGGAAGGAAAGTTGAGTAGTGTCGCCTCACTCCCAGACCGTAACAACTACTTTGATGCGGCAGAAATTGGAAGGACATATCGCCTGAAGCTGAAATAATCTCAAAGGATTGATGGATATCCGCAAATGATGCTCCTACCGCACAGCCAATCTCCCTTGGCTCTTTGAGGGGCTCGAAGAAGTGGCTATACTGTCGGTCTATGAGACTAATTACCTTCCATGAAGTCGGATTTACTTGGCGCAAACCAGCGATTTTAGAAGACGTTAACTTGGCAATCGATTCTGGAGAACGAATCGGTTTGCTCGGCCGAAATGGGACCGGTAAGTCAACGCTTCTGAAACTAATCGCCGGTGACATTCAACCCGACCACGGGACAATCCGCACCGTCCCCAAACTTCGTGTTTCTCGCCTGATCCAGGAAGTCCCTAACGATGTGGGGGGAACCATCGCTGACGTGATAGCCAGCGGATGGAGTACGCCTGCAACCTCCGACGATGAGGCTCCCAATGCGCATCAATGGCAATTGGAGGCGGCTTTAGATCGTACTCTCAATCGCATGCAATTGGACCCGAACCGACCATTTGGTTCGTTATCAGCCGGTTTGAAACGCCGCACCCTACTGGGCAAAGCAATCATCAGTCAGCCCGATTTACTGCTTCTCGATGAGCCCACCAACCATTTAGACATTGATTCCATTTTATGGTTAGAAGAATTCCTCAAGGGTTATCAAGGTGCATACATCTTTGTGACCCACGACCGCGCGTTTCTAAGAGCCTTAGCTAATCGAA
>JAUMAI010000356.1:0-5158 GCA_032116775.1 Pirellula sp.
TCGAAGGCAATTCCCTCTTCGGAACATGGCAAGCTGGACGCCTACCTTCACGCGTTTGAGGAGCTTCAGGTACGTCATAGCAAGTTGTCGAGTTTGAAGGAACAGATAGCGGCAAACGCGCCAGGGTACTCTGACAAATTCACTTCCACTGTCGAGGAGGTGCGTCAAGAAGCACAATTTGATTTGGCCACAGCCGCATTGATTGCAGGCCTTACCAACGTCGTTACTATTCGCCTCGATAATGTGGATATGACCTACAAAAAGCTGGGCATTGACCAACACAACCATGGCATCGGGCACAACGAAGGCACCAAAAGCCAGACCGAATATCGTGAGATCATCCAGCGACACCATTCGGAACTTCTGGCTAAGATGGCCCAGAAGCTGAGAGCAGTTCCGGAGGGCGATGGAGACATGCTGGACAACACTATGATCATTTTCCTTTCGGATTCGAGTGATAATCACCATGGAACCGGAATGGAGTGGCCCTATCTAATCATTGGTGGAGGTGGCGGTAAACTTAAACTACCAGGTCGTTATCTGCGTTATCCGAAGTATGGTGAGAAAGGCTGCCGGACCATCGGAGACTGGTGGACCACTCTGCTTAATGCCTACGGCAACCCGATCAAGTATTATGGGAATGAAGATCTTGTGCTTAAACAAAATGGCTGCTCGCACGCGGGACCACTTGATGAGCTGTTGGTTTGATCGTGGCGGTGCCGAAATGGTGGCGAATCAAAGTGGTCTGCGACGGACTTGAGCGAGGTAAGACAACCGCGCTATCGTTTATAACCCCATAACAGGTTACAACTTCCGCTTTGGCGTGAATTCCTGCATACAGTAGCAACGAGTCGATATCTGCAGAAATACTGTCATGAAGGTACGTTGCTAGGCTTGGATCGATGTTGCCACAAAAATCGCAACCATCTGCAATGTCGCGTAAAACGCCACCTGAGATCTTGATTCTTATCGGAGACGATCCGCAAGCCGCTTTTTGACTTCAGCCCATTCAGAATGATCGTATTCTCCTCGCTCAATCGCCACCACGTGTTCGGCGACAACGCTTCGATGCCATTCCGATGGCACAGCAACGAGATCTACGGTCGTTAGCCGTTTCCAAAGTAGTTCCCTGGCGACAATCTGCTCATCGCGAGAAAGTCCGCCGATTAGTTTTTTATGACGGTGTTTTTAGTAACGGTGTTTTAAGTAACATAGGGGAAAGCATTTCAGCATCGCGTTTTTCTTCAAGCTATGGCTTGGTTGGTGTACCATCGGTGTACCCTCCCCACACTATCATCCAATTGAACCAATCATCATAGAGAACGATACGGAGTATGACATGAGAACTCGTTTGCCTTTTGCGTGCTTTGCTTTGATTATGATGGGACTGCTGAGAAATAATGCAACTCACGCAGCGGATATATCAAAGCCGTTGAATCTACTTGTCGTAACTGCTGATGATATGAATGCTGATTCCGCCGGATGGAGTGGATGCTCGTTGGGCGCAACACCTAATTTGGACGAGTTCGCAAAGTCGGCCCATCGATTTGTTAATGGACATGTTACGGTTCCAATCTGTCAGCCGGGGCGTTCAGCTCTGATGACAGGGCGAGTCCCACATCGCAATGGAGCGCTCGGGTTCAATCCAATCCGGCGCGACGTGCCAACGCTTGTCGAAATACTCCGCGACCGAGGTTATTACACAGCTGCCATCGCGAAAGCCGTGCATATGGCTCCGCCTGATAAATTTCCGTGGCACGAAGTTGGTGAACAATCACTCGGTAAGCAACCAAGGCAATTCGCCGAATCGTTTCGCGAAATGCTAGAACATGCTGCCGAGAAAAAGATGCCTTTCTTCATCAATGCTAACATCTGTGACCCACATCGTCCTTTTATCAATGGTAACGGCCGGAAGCGAGGTGACACCGAACCACTAGATGGCGCTCGTGTTTTTCAACCCGAGGAAATAACGGTCCCTGATTTTCTTGAGGATATACCTGGCGTTCGTACCGAAGTAGCTCAGTATTATTCCAATGTAAGTCGGTTCGATATCACATTTGGGTTATTGATGAAGGAGTTGAACGCAAAAGGGAGAGACGCCGATACCATCGTTGTATTCATGTCAGATCACGGGATGTCATTTCCATTTTCAAAAGCGACGGTTTACCGAAATGGAACCTGGTCACCGCTTCTTGTTAGGATCCCTGGGATAGAAAATCCAGTAGAGCATCCCGAATTTGTTAGCAGCGTGGATGTGATGCCCTCCATTTTGGAGTTGATGGGCGTGGATCAGCCAAATGGGATGGATGGTCGGTCGTGGGTTCCGTTACTCAGGGGAGAGTCGCAGCCGGACCGCGATTTTGTGGTGACGCATGTAAACACAGTAAGCAGTGGCAAGTCACTTGCACAACGGTGCATACGGACCAAAGATCGTTCTCTAATGTTTCATGCCTGGGCTGGTAAGGAGTCGTTCCGCGTGGAGGCTATGAGTGGTCTTAGCTTCCCGGCCATGAACAAATCTGAAGACGAGAAAATAATTGCGAGGGTAAAGCAATTAACTGTTGGTGAAAAATGGATGCTCCACGATATTCAAGCGGATCCATCTGAGCGTAAAAATCTTGTGAGAGATCCAAACTATGCACAAGATCTAGAATCATTACTTCAGAAGTTGTTAAAGCACATGAAACAGACCGATGATCCTCTTTTGCCGCAATTCGAGTCTGCAATCGCGGAGCTGTCACGATGATGCGCCGGCATGCATTAAAAGAACAGTGGCAAACCAAAAATAAAAAGGCTATCGAGATAGCGAAACGGCGAGATTCCGCATGGCAGTCAAAAGACGAGCGGGTCATGGCTGGCTTACAGCGCAAGATCGAGCGTGCACAGAGAACCCAGCGTTGGCCGATCGAGACGATTTTCAATCTATCCCCAAGCTGCTAGGCCGATGGAAAGACGGACTGGCAGCAATCTAAGACCGTATAGACCATCGCAATAGTTCGTTGGAACCGATTCCCGATGCGCTAGCTATACCTTCTTGATACAGCGAAATTACAAAGATTCTCGCCAAAGCGGATCAGGCCAAATTGGCGGTCGCGATCCGACAAGCGATTGCATCAATCACTGTCGATATTCATGACGCCAAAATGTAGCAAGATCAGCTATCGCGAAATCACCGGAACGCTGAAGTTCCATACTGCGTTTGCTATCGACCCGATCAAACTCCCAGGCGAAGCGTTTGGCCAGCGTCGAATCTGGCGTGAAATTGGTGACTTCGCTAAACGTTCTAGGAAGCCTATACACCTTTCAGACATTTGCGAGCTGATCGATACCAAGGCCCCTTCGCTAGCTGGGTATCATGTGCAACGCTCACAAGAAGCAGGACTTGTGCGGAAGGTTGACCGCCAAGGTGGTTGGGTAGCGATCGACTAGTTAGCTGGGCACAGGTAGCCAAAACGTTGGCGTTTTGGTTCTATTGAAATTGGGTTGGGATTGCCTAAGCCGAGCATGGTGGCGTCCATGCGACGAATATGATAATCAACTATGGGAAAGGTCGGGGATTGATTTGGATGGTTCAGCATCGTGGGTACGTTGGTAACGGAGATGAAGCGTTCGGTACGTTCGAGCGTTGGGCTTGCGATCGCCTCAATTGATGAGTGATTGATGGTCCTCGCTTGTTAGCAGTGGCTCGCTGTAATTATGGAAGAGTAACGCCTCGTTGCCTGAGAAGTTCCTCGAGCATCATGCGATTTGTTTTTTGGGGGTCAACCCAAGCTACTGCTGTACTGTCGTGGAAACTTGCAGTAGCGTGTACCACCCCATCGACGTTAACCAGTATGTCGTGGACGGCAAGCGAGCACGCTTGGCAATCGAGTCCTATTATTTTAAAGTCGATTCTTTCAAGTTTATCATGGGGAATGTCGCCCACAGGTTTCAAAGAAAAAAGAGAGGACGACAACTGCCCGACTTGGTTATTCAAACGCTCTGTAATCTGTTCTGCATTTGCATTTCGAAAAAGGTCGCTACCAGAGGCGATTTGCATGGTCGCTTCCGCATGTTCGAAATCGATCGATTGCAATCGAACCTCCGGGATCTGTTCCAATACCATTCGGAATGAGTTGATTCTGTCGGGTGTGAACAATCCGATCACCCGCCATTTCATCAAATGTTCATCATCAAATTCATACTCCTTTAGTGGAACGGGTTGAGTCTCGAGAGACACCTTCTTAGTGCCAGGAGCATCAAGCGGAGCGAGCGTTGATGACATCAAGATATGCTGCGATTCTTTTCGACTCGTAGAGGCTTCCAGAGTCGACTTTAAGCCACGACTCGCTTTCCAACCTTGTATCGATGTTGACTCTTGAATGCTGGAGGGATGGAGGTCGATATTCTTCGTGAATAATGGACTGACGATCAATTCGTGCAAAAGAGTACGGACACCACCGTTCTGATTTTCGGTACGTGCGACAATATCATCGACGAACGGGCGATCGCTGAAAAGTACGGCTTTGCCAGTAGCGTAAATCGCAAGCTGAGTCGCAAGATTGGTCAAAAGTCGTTTCGAATCGGATGCCATCAACGATTGGTACGATTGAATATTTTCAAAAATTCGTCCGTCGGTAAGTACTCCGGTTGAATCCACCGGTTGCCCTAATTTGAAACCGATACTTATCATTGGGTCAATTGAGCCTCTTTCAGCCGGATCACCATCTCCAATCGATCGATAACGTGTTCGAAATCCGCCGATGACGTCAAACGCTTCCAGAGCAAAGCCCGGCGGATCAATTCGTTGATGGCAAGAGGCGCATACGGCATGATCGCGATGCTTTGCTAGTTGCTCACGAATTGTCGTAGCGCCAAGAACATCGGGCTCTATTGCGGAAACATTGGCGGGTGGTGGTTCGGGGGGCTCCCCGAGCAATCGTTCCATGACGAATGCTCCTCGCGGAATCGGCGATGTTGTCGTTCCATTGGAAGTGATTTTTAGTATGGAAGCCTGCGTAATAAAGCCACCTCGAGGGCAACCGACAGGTAGTGGGACTCGACGGATCTGTGTGCCGACCACATCCTGGATTCCGTAATGGGCGGCTAATTTCTCGTTGATCATTACGAAATCGGACTTGATGAGATGCGATGCATTCAAATCTTGCTCGAGCAGTTC
>JAUMAI010000357.1:0-11838 GCA_032116775.1 Pirellula sp.
AGTCTTTCTACTCGGACTGCAATTAGTCCAAGCGATAGCCTTCAGGATACTTTGGCTTGATCAAGTCGGCAACGTGAGGTGTCTTGAGCTTGTCCAAGTTGGTGACCTTGAGGCCCTTGGCGTCCCACTCGACTTTCTCACCCCAGTCGCCCATCTCGCCATTAGCACCACCTGTTGCAGCGGCCCAGACAGCCAAGTTGCCCAGCAGAATGGTTTCGGTCAAAGGACCAGCGCGATTGATGAAGTTGGACTTCGCGATCATTGGATCGCCAGACATCTTAGCGCGGAACAACTCGTACATGTTGTTCAAATCGTTGCTGCCTTTGTCTTCGGCTGGCTCGTAATCGACCTTAACCTTTTCAACACCCTTCAATTCATAAACTCCGCAGTAATCATCGGAGCTATAGAAAGCACCTTTCTCGCCAACGACGAGAACACCGCTGTTGGAAACATTCTTGATGCCCAATTTTTCGAACACTTCCATCGGTGGCTTGTTGCCAAGTCGATCGTACCACCAGAAAGGAATCGCGGGGCGTTCGGCTGTTTCTGGGAACTCGAATTTGATAATCGAGCTAGCTGGGAAGCTATCGAAATCATGCCCAGTCGTCTTAGCAACAACGGAGATAGGATCCCGAAGACCGCAAGAGGCAAAGGGCACAGTCAACTGATGGCAGGCCATATCGCCTAAAGCACCCGTGCCAAAATCCCACCATCCGCGATGCTGGAAAGAATGATACAAGCCGGGCCAGAATTCACGGTACGGAGCCACGCCGATCCATGCCTTCCAATCGAGTCGCTCAAGAGCACGACCGATCTCTTCCTTCTTCTTGGCAACGAGCTTCTTTACCACTTCGGCAACTTCCGCTGCGCTGGCATCGGCCTCTTCCGCTTTCACTTCAGCGGTTGCTTGCTCTTCAAACTTCTTAAGAGTCATGCGACGGTTCGGGCCTTGTGCCCAAACAGGTCGGTTGGACCATGCATAGACTTCCTTCAAAGTGCCAAGTACACCTGACTGAATCTGCGCGATAGCTTCGCGAGATGAATTAAGGGCCGTACCTTGGTTGCCCATCTGGGTGCAAACCCCAGTTTCCTTGGCCACTGTCGCCAAGAGACGAGCTTCATAAATTGTTCGTGTTAATGGCTTCTGGGTATAGCAGCTAATTCCCAAACGCATTGCATCCAAGGTGACAGGAGCATGCATGTGGTCGGGGGTGCTGACGGTGCAGATATCGATATTCTTGCCATGCTTGGCTAGCAGCTCACGGTAATCGGTGAACTTCTCGGCTTGCTTGAATTTTTCTGAGTTGCCTTTTCCATCCAGCGTGTTGCGATCCACGTCGCAGATCGCAATGACGTTTCCAAATTGAGCAGCGTTGTCTGAATCGCTGCCCCCTTTACCACCCACACCCACGCAAGCAACATTCATGCGTTCTAGTGCTGAATTGCTCCATGCCGGCTGACTACCAGCGGCAACGAAGTAGCCGAAACCGGCCATTGAAGTGGTTCCCAAAAAACCACGGCGTGTTGTTTTTGCCATACAAGATCCTTTCAGTGCAATCATATCAGCGTTGCGTATTCTATTTTGCCCTGCCACAACTACGATGCAGCAGAGTCCCTCATCATCCACATGAATCTTGCAGTCGGCACTTCAAAAGAACGCCGAGTGGCGGAGGCTGCATAAAAACAGGTGGGAACGTGCGGGGTGCGTAAGGTCGACGTGCCTGAGACAACGTCGGTTGGGAAATCCAACCGCCCTTATGATAGCCACTTTGGCGTTCAATTGCATACAGTCACCCTGCATTTTCCGATATCCAACGCCCCACAACCAACCCCAAAGAGGGGACCGCAAGGCACTATTATAGAGACTCCGTCCCTGCAAATTCCGCTCAAACGCCACCGATCAGCCGTTAGCCATGGAATAGCTACACCCCCTAGCTTCCACAGGCTACTAAAGAATCTGTTCCGTTTCGAAGAGCTGCTCTCTCGTTTTAAAAAGGGCTCCAATGCATCAGACGGACCGGCCACTAGATAGAAGCGTGAACACGAAGTGGATAATTCTGGTTCGCGTTTTCGCCACTCACTGCGGGCGAGATTTTTCTGACTCTCGGAATGTTACATACGGAAAGCATTCAGGAATGTGGGAATCCCATACGCCGTGATGACTCAATGCCCAACCTCCTGAGTCACTTGCGGGAGGAGGTGCCTTGTACTGATTGAAGCGTGAGAAATCGATACGCCACAGATCACCGTCCCGCGGTGGCAGAGAACGCGGCTTACCATAATTCAACAACTTCATTTCCGACCAAGGAAATGCCAACTCTACACTCCAGCCTCGGTCCTTATCAGCAGGATTATTCAACGTACCATCGATGTGAACGGCGGTCCTTGCTCTCGGATAATCCCATCCCAAGAAAGCCCAACGCTTTCCCCTAGGATGCTTCGTAAAACCAACGCCATTGAACTCCTGCGATCTTAGCTTCGGATTAGTAAGGTCAAGATCTGAAAGCTCGGCTAAACCTGTCGATTCATAATCACTTTGCCAGACAAACAATCCCTCGTAGATCGTTCCCAGCGCATTGATTTCAAACTCGTAATAAGCATTTTCACCTGCAATAAACAGCTCGACATCATTATCTTCATAGATCGGACTATCGCGTTCTGTAAATTTTGCTTGAACATTTGGTTCTTCGATTTCATAACCTACGTAGAGATATTCTGCATCCCACAAGACACGAACGTTCGTTCCGTACATCGCCTGCTTGCCCGATATCAAGTCGACGAAATTCGTTGACTTGGCAGCCTTTCGCCAGCACTCTTCGTCGAGTCTTCCATCAATCTTAGGAGCCTTTTCAATTCTCCAGGCTTCGATCCTTCGTATATCGCTTTCCTTAACAGGTGGGAACTCCTCTGAAAAACCATCTTTCCAAGAGATAACATTGATTACTAAGACAAGTAGGAGAAAACGATTCACGAAAAAAAACCTTGGCAGTAGAATGTGTTTGGAAAGAGGCATGCCTATCTCGTGCGTTAGTAACGTAAAAAACCGAAATGGAGTTCAGCATGCCGAAGATTTAATTCGATCCGATCTGCATGAGACATCGGCCCAAAAGCGGGACTATCGAATTGACACGCTTCTCCACTCTTGAGCCGCAAAAGCGCTTTTTCTAACCGGGCTGACGCTTCCTCCACTGTCAGTTTTTCCTGACCATACGTTCCACCTTCAACCCTTGGTATCTTCAAACCTGGCTGCATGCCTTTCTTGATGATTCGTCGCCCCATCCATCGCATGATGATGCTAAGAGGAAATGGAAATGGCCCGGTCGGATAGCCTTGATAGCCATACTCGATCCAAGCGGCAACGTGCGCCATGATTTGGCCAGCCGACCAGTTCCCAAGTGTTTCTAAAGAACCATCTCGATCCGCCTCGCGCACCCTCTTAATTTCCTCCAGCAGTTGGTCTATCGAATCAAAATGGACATGGCGACGCCCCTTCACTTTGGCTGTATCAACGTAAATATCCATTGATAAATTCCTGGGGAAGATAAACTCTTGAAACGCGAGTCTGATAAACAACAACTCTTGGGGAGGAACGAACAAATCTCGTTAAGCTCAAAATGTCCAATTCCATATCGTTGCTTGGGTAGAGAAGCCTACAGTCTTCCATCACCATTAACGAACGAGCCCAACGCTTTATTTGTTCTTCACTGACACTTATCTGCAATGCGGTCAAAAATCACCAATCAGCTTTTGTTTTTTCGCCCGCAAAGCACACTCAAATCTCTGCGATCTTAGATCTCTATCTTAGTCCCTAGCAACTTTAAGAAACTTGCGATCCAAGCAGGATGAGCTGGCCAAGCTGGAGCGGTAACGAGATTCCCATCAACATGAGCCGAATCTAAACCAGCCGACGGTGTGGCGTAACTACCACCCCCAAGACTTACCTCGTACCGAACCGCTGGGTAGCAACTGCAACTACGTCCCTTGAGCACACCAGCCGCTGCCAAGATTTGTGGGCCATGGCAGATAGCAGCGATAGGTTTTCCTTGCTTGGCAAACTGCTGAACAATCTCGATAACTCTTTCATTCAATCGCAGATATTCTGGTGCACGGCCTCCAGGTATCACTAAGGCATCGTAATTATCAACCTGCACCTTCGCGAAGTCAGCATTCAGGCGGAATCGATGCCCCGGTTTTTCGCTGTAGGTTTGATGGCCCTCAAAATCATGAATTGCGGTAGCTACCACATCTCCCGCGACCTTATCTGGGCAAACCGCATCACAGTGATGCCCAACCATAAGCAGCATCTGAAACGGAACCATAATTTCATAGTCTTCGACAAAATCTCCAACCAAAAACAAAATTCTCTTGGCTACCATATCAATCCCTTTGGCTTTACATTCAGAAATGCCAGACACATAACAGCTTCGACCAGGCCGATGATGAACCGTTATTGTATGCGTTGCAAGTGGGCATGGCATAAACCAATCACGCCAAACTATTACCAAGCGGATAAGATGGGCGGACAAGCATAGTTTTTGGTAAGATACCGATAGAAAAAGGTTCTTTTATTTTTAGGAGCCCCCAAAATGGATCGCTTTTTGAAAGTCGCTTGGGAAGAAGCATTACTCGGCGCAAAGGAAGGTGGCATCCCTATTGGTTCAGTGTTAGTAATCGATGGAGAGATCGTTGGGAAAGGCCATAATCAACGCTGGCAGAAAGGTAGTCCGATCCTCCATGCCGAAATGGATGCGCTAAACAACGCGGGGCGTTTAACCGCCAAGCAATACCAAAGAGCGATTCTTTACAGCACACTGTCACCTTGTGACATGTGCTCAGGCACGGCCCTACTCTACAAGATTCCGCGAATCGTGATCGGAGAAAACCAAACCTTCCAAGGACCAGAAAAATACTTGCGTGACCGTGGCGTACATCTAGAGATCATCAATGATCCACAGTTAATTAATATGATGTCTACGTTTATCCAAGAGAATGAAAAGCTTTGGCACGAGGATATTGGTGAACCATGACAATGATCTCGGAGAGTCATATACCCTCCTCTGATTTTCATATTCGTCAAGTAAAACCATCTGATTCGAAAGTCTTGATAGAACTTATCGATTCGGTTTACCGCGAATACGGAGATAAGATTTGCTTGGAGAATTTCGATTCCGATTTACTGAGAGTTCCAGATATCTACCATGAGCAAGGTGGAGAAATTGTTGTCGCAGAATTAGCCAATGGCCCGATCGCAGGAGTCCATGCCGTTGTGCCACTGAGCATTCAACTCGGCTTATACACCTTCCGACGCCTTTACGTCTTACCACAGTATCGCGGCACAACGCGAGTTGGGTACTCCCTGATGCACTGGGCTATCGAGTATGCACAACAGGCCAGCGCATCGCGAGTCGAGTTCTGGAGCGATACACGCTTCAAGCGGGCCCATCGTTTCTTTGAGAAGTTTGGTTTTTCCAAAACAGGCGAAGTTCGTCAGTGTGAAGATTCCTGGGAGCCCTATTCAGAATACTTCTTCTACCTCAACCTGAAATAACAAAAACAGCGCGTCCTTTCACGTGCATCAACCATTCCAGTTTGTCCTAGTGTTCTAACTCGCCTTAGTCTTCGTTTCGAAGGGAAGTTTCACTGCATCACGTCGATAGATAGCTGGTTCTTCTTTACCATCACCATCGAAATCACCGATGACCACAACAGCCCCTGCAGAATCGGCTCCCTCGAGTTTGAAAACTAGGTCAGCGGCGTCAATCATACCGTTGTGATTGCTGTCAACAATGACTTCGTTACCACGTTGAATGGCTAGATCATCGATACCGTCGCCATCGAAATCTCCAACTAACGGCAGCTCTCCTGGTGAACCGAATTCGACTGACTGATCTCGATTAGTGAACTGACCATCGCCATCGATGTCCAAGATCCATAAACCGTTGCGGTAGACTCCAATCTTGCTAATACCATCACCGTTCCAGTCGCCCGCTATCGCAACATCAGGTGAATAACCAAAGCGGAAGACGTGGTCGATCGCATCTGCACGGGGAGTCGCGTTGGCAGTGCGCTGCAAGAATCGTTTACCATCGGTCGCCTCATGAGATTCAGGAGGTGGATTTTGCGGTTTACTATGAATTGGGTTACTACGGGTTGGCAAGCCAACTTCCGCGGCTAAGGCGCGTCGATCCCCTCGCCATTGTGGCCCAAAGATCCCTAAGTCATCTTTACCGTCGTTATCCCAATCACCAACGACCGGTTGGTCTCCCTTGCCACCAAGACGGGACCATAAATCACCGCGATCCCATCGACCATTTCCATTGGTGTCAATCAACCACTCGCCATCCACAAATAAAGCGATTTCATCGGTGCCGTCACCATTAAAATCGCCGGCTAAAACGCGAGCATCCAACAAATCGAAGCTGGTGCGAGGAGTAGCAGAGAGTGGGTCCACGGTAGCAACCATCCAGGTTGACTGACGCATCTCACGAACGGCCCAGCTTTCAAGATCGAGCTTTCGACTAAATCTTTGTACTAGAGCATCATCAACTGAGTTTTCTGGTCTATCACCGCGCGGGTAGCCAGCATTAATCACACTCAAATGCCATGTATAAAGAATATCGTGGCCTGGACCGGGATCTAAGCGATTCACTCCGATAATGTAGGGCGAACCAAGCAGCGGTTGTCGCCCTGGGAATATTGGTGGAGGTGGTGGATTAAACCTCGTAAATTGCACGGGCGTCAAAGGTGGTGGTGGAAGCGGTGGATTGGGTGGTGGTGGAGGCGAAAACGTTTTGCGAACAATGACTTCGCTGAAATTATTCTCCACAGATGCATTCGCGGGGCGAACTGTAATTTCTAGAATTGCGTCATAGTTCACTTGCGTCGCTGGATTCGAATTCAGTTGTTCTACAATCTGTTCTTGATTGGAAGGCAAAGGCTCGTCGCGATTGACCGCAAAACCACCCGTTGTGCCTGCGGTGTCAATCCCATCCTGATATAAGTCGCCAGGCTGCGCTTCATAGAGATAGTACGTACCGGGACGCAACCCTTTGAATTCAAACAAGCCATCACTGTTAGTCGTCGTGAATATTCCTCCGGCTGGATACATGCCAGGTAGCATATCATTACCGTCAACCAATTCACCCGCGCTATTTCTCAGCTCGACTCTTACACCGGAAATATAGGTATCATCTGCAGTGCGTTGCCCATCGCGGTAGGATCGTAGATCTGCTGGAAGCAAACCATCTTCGGTATAGAGAACGGCACCATCCTGGAATACATAACCTGAAATTGAGGCAGGCGGGATTTCGCAGAAATCCGCATCGGTTACATTTTGCCCGCTAGTCAATTGGATATTTTGAATTAAATCTTGTTTCACACTGCTTCCATTTCCAGAAGGTGGTAACGTTCCACCTTGAAAATAGCCAGCCGGTTGCGTTTGCCTGATTTGGTAATTCCCAGGAGGAAGATTATTGAATTGGTATCTTCCATTCTCGTCAGTAGTCGTGCTACTGATGACCCGACCATTCTCATCTAGCAATTCAATGATGACACCAGCCAATGGCGGTTCACCGCCGTCTTTGACGGAGTCTTCATCGAGATCGGCCCAAACTTTTCCGGAAATAGAACCCGCAAGCAATTCACCAAAGTTGTACTTACTTCCCTTGGAGTTACCAGAAAGAACGATATCGATAAATCGATCCGACTGCTCAAGCTTTCCAACCGATACTCCATCAACTACCCCAAGCTCATCTTTACCGTCGATGTATCCTGGGGGAGTGATTTCTACGAGGCTATAACGACCTGGCTTGATATCACTAAAGCGATAATTTCCCTGTGAATCGGTAGTCGTTTCAGCTACCAGTTCACCGGAGGCATTCAAGAGTCGAATGACAGCCCCAGGAATTCCCTGCTCGGAATTCGGCTGGAATTTGCCGTCATCGTTTTGATCATGAAAAACGGTGCCTGATATTTCAGCCGCTGGAACTTCGCCAAAGTTATATTCAACACCGACGGCTCCACCTACCAAAATCACATCGGTGATTACATCATTGCCGCCACTGAGATTTCCAACAACAACTTGATTGACTTGACCGACACTTTCCTGGCCATCGTAGTACCCGTCCGGCTGAATCGTCTCTGTGATTTTATATTTTCCAGGCACTAACCCACTGAAGCGATACTTGCCGTTACTATCAGTCGTCGTCGTTCGAACCGTAGCTAAATTATTGAGAGAGCTTAGTGGCTCAAGGCGGATTATCACACCCGGCAAGCCAATTTCGCCAACTTCCTTGATTCCGTTGTCATTTGTGTCAGCATATACCCAACCGCTTAGTTCAGCTGGTTCCGCTTCAGCAAAATTAAGGTCGATGGCATGCGAATCACCCAGTGGGATATCAATCTCAGTCAACCAATCGAGATCGCCCGCTACCAAACCGAGTGGCATGCTCGCCGGTTTACCCTGAATAACCCCAGGAACAGCGCCAACGCTAAAATACTCAACTGGCTGAGTCTCGCGAATCTGGTACACCCCAGGCATCAGTTTCAGATTTACACCAAAGCTATAACGTCCTTGGGAATCTGTCAGCGTAGAGTGACCTGTATTCTCAAAAACTCCATTAGCATTCTTTTTGTAGAGATCTAGACGGACATTACTCAATGTACGCTCATTGGCGGACTGTACGAGGTTGAGATCGTTATCAACGAAAACCTTACCTGACAGCGATATTGGTAATGGAATTTGCGCGGTACTAGTGGCAAGCCCGGTGGATCGGTCTCGTTTTCCCTCGAAATTATCTTCGGGTAGATCTAGATTTGCGGGAGCCAAAAGCGTGTCATAGCGATTGATGAATGTTCCAGTGGCAGTCGTATCCAGGAAATGCGGCGCACTGAAGAATGCCTGGAATGATGAACCCTGAAACTCAACACCCGATGTGATTGGATCAAAACCATCATTGATGGCTTGAGGATCTTTTTCGTTTGAATCGAATTGCTCAACCTCATCCACATCAATTTCAAAAATGAGCTTATCACCAGCCCTGAATCGCTGGAAATCCAGAACGAGACGAGTCGCCCCATCCTGAACGGTAGCTTTTACTGTTGCCGAAGGATCAGCCGTAATGAGCTGTACGATCTTGAAGGGATAGGCATGATCGGCGCCATACCCCGCCTCGATCGTATCAAAGAAAACGTCGCCGACTCCGAAACCGGGAGTGTTTTGATCTCCATCGATGATTACGCGATTAAGTTCAGTACCTGCCGCGCCGCCTTTAAAGGTCACTTGGAAGAGATCGCCATGCAAATCACTTCCAGAATCTTCCTCAAAATAGACGCCGCCGACCCAGATTGTATCGGCAGCCATTAGCGCGCGGGGCTCCATGACTTCCAGAGTACTAATTCGCTGCACAGTAGCTCTAGGCGATTGAGGCCGACCAGATACGGTCTGGGTACTCTGCTTGACTGTTTGCTTTTTACCGGATTTCTCTCGGCGGCGAATCCATGCCATTGATACACTCCTAGTGCATTACCTCGTAGGCAATGACGTGTCGGTTCCGGGTTTCCGGGTAATAGGTATGACATCGATTTCGCTCGATTCGAGTGCTTTGCGAATCGACCATCGACGGATTGTAGTATCGAAACTACCAGATATCAGTTCATCTTGATGACAACGCAGAGTCACAACCGAGCCTTGATGACCCACCAATCGACTGCATTCGCTTTTTTCAAGAAGATCAATGATTCGAATCGAGTTATCTGCTCCCCCAACCGCAACGTGATGATCGGTGATCAACACCAACGATAACGCCTTCAAACCAGGTATCGATACCCGAGCCTGCTGCTCGCTAGTAAGTCGAGCAAACTGCACCAACTCTCGATCCTCGCCGACGGAATATATAAGAGAGTTTTCCTTCGAAAACGCGAGGGCATGTATCCTACGGCGATGTAACTTCTCATCGATCTTCGGTTCTTCCGACGCTAGACCTTGCTCGGTTACTTCCCATACGCATAGCCGACCATCGCGACCACCAGACGCCAGCAAAGTGCCATCGGCCGCGAACAATAAGCAACGTGTATCGGTGCAAGCACCTTTAAGATCTGCGAGTTGCACTCCAGCACGGTCTATCAAAAAAGGAATCTCATCAAAAACGGCAATTGCGAGCCTTTGACCATCGGGATGAAAAGTTAAAGCGGTAATGCCTTTTGATTTTTTGACAATTCGCGTGCCTTGCCAATTGTTAGCTGGATTCCACAACCACACTTCACCATCATTCGAACCTGAGACCAACGTATTGTCGTTTGATGAGAACTCCAGACACTGGATCCACCCCTGATGACCACGTAGCACTCCCAGAGTCTCTCCGGTGGACTGCTTCAAGATCCGAATGGAATGATCATCTCCAGCCACCGCAATCAAGTCGTGTTGGGGAGCTAGAGCGATTGCCGCGATAACTGGACTTTCTTTCATCCCAGCCAAGGGGGGAATTCGCTGGACGACGTTGTTAGAAGCGACGGTGTTCGAAGATGGAGCCTTTTCCTCCCCCTCCGTAACCTCTCCGCCGACAACCAACTCAGTCGTTAAAGTTAGCGTCACCAAAATGATTTTAAAAAAGCAGATCGATTTTCGGTTTAACGAGTGCAACCAAAGGCTCAATGCTCCACTCGCCTTACCCAAATTTCGATCAAATTTTTCACTATGTGCTTGATATCGCATGTTCGTCGCTCGTTGAGGTTTGGCCACCTCGGTTGCGATCGTCTGTAAGTTGCGCACTGGCGCGCAGCTCTACCTATCCTTTAATATCGGCGGAAAGCAGGGACATCATCAGAGCTCTTCTAAGCAAGCCAGAGAAACCTGGCAACCTAGGAGCCCTGTTAGAAAGATGCGTTTACGAAATCCCGCCTCTATGCCGGCATAATCCGGAAAGTCGTTACAGACAACCAGAATCAATTAAAAGATTTCCATCCGTTCGGCGTCTATTCTCAGGTGGCTGGAAATGGGTAGTACCAATCTGGTATGCAAACCGAACTATCCCCATCGCCCGCATTACCTAACCTGGAAGAGTCATTCCGTAATTGGAATGTCGAAAAGGATGGTAGCTGTGGTATTGACAAGCTTATTGCCGAACAACAAGCCTCCTGCCAGGACATAGATGCGGGGCATGCTGAACCACGTTGCCATCAGCACATTCCCGCCTTAGATGCCCTGCGTGGTTTAGCTATACTTTTTGTCACGTTCTATCGTTTTCGCTATGGGCCAGAGGATGAATCTTCTGCAGGGATTGCTCTTGGACATGCTTTGACTCTAGGCAGCCGAGGGGTTGACCTGTTCTTTGTTCTTTCCGGTTTTCTGATCACCGGCATTTTGTTTGATTCCAAACATCGAGATCCGCACTTCTTCCGCAATTTCTATGCACGCCGAAGCCTTCGTATTTTCCCGCTTTATTTTGGCGCTTTAGCACTCTTTCTTCTGCTTTTGCCCGCCATCGCCTCGCTGCCAGCAGCGTTTGATGCGGCTCAAACGCGACAGTTTTGGCTGTGGATTTATTGCAGCAATATTTATATGAGTATCGAGGGGAGTTGGTGCTTCGGGGCGTTAGATCACTTTTGGAGTTTGGCGGTCGAAGAACACTTCTATTTAGTGTGGCCACTCGTCATCTTCTTCTGCAGTCGCAAACAAGCGATTGTTATCGCAGCATCCGCCGCCGCACTAGCAGCGATTGGTCGAATTGGCTGGACAATTACCAACGACACCTCCGTCGCGGTCGACGTCGCAACCTGGTTTCGCTGCGATGCGTTATTGGTTGGTTCAATTTTTGCTTTATTGCTGAGAGGAAATTTGAG
>JAUMAI010000358.1:0-576 GCA_032116775.1 Pirellula sp.
AGGAAATCGAAAAGAAGAAGCTCGTCGAAGCAGCCACTGCAGCAGGGGTTGTGAGTCATTCCATCGGTTATGCTGAGTCCGCGGATGATCAGAAGTATTTTGCGGCCCTAAAGGACGTTTCAGCTCAGACTACTGGCCTATTCGAGGCAGCATCCTTGGCAGGCAAGGACTTGCCGCGTGGTTTTCAAACACTGCTGCGCGGTGTGATGCACGGCGCCGGGGTGGCCAGAATCGATCTTTCTAAACTTACCGAAACGACCTCGCTGACCATCACCGCTAGGACAGCCAGTGGTAAAACTGTGACGATTCAAGTGCCTAAGGAGAGGGTTGCGGAGGCAATTCCTCATACTACACCTGAAGCAAGAGCCGAACAGGAGAAAAAAGTAGCTGAAGAAAAACGGATAGCCGAGGAGAAAAAGGCCGCAGACGAGAAGAAGGCAGCTGACGACAAAAAAGCTTCTGATGAGAAAAAGGCCACGGACGAGAAAAAAGCTGCCGAAGCAAAAAAAGCAGCTGATCAGAAAAAACAAAAAGCACTATGGATCCTCATCGGTTCTGCTTGTCTCCTCGTATTAT
>JAUMAI010000358.1:586-4017 GCA_032116775.1 Pirellula sp.
TGCTTGCTGCTTCGCTCATGATCCGCGCATCTCGCAAGCGTGCAGCCGAGGAGGCTCGTCTTGCTGCTGAGGCGCGTATGGCTGCAGACTTGGCAGAACAGGAAACGCGCCTGGCTGAGGCACGCAGAGCTGAGGAGGAAACTAAAAAAATATCATCTCCGCCATTGGCATGGCTGGAAATGTGCGACGCACAACAAACCCGGCATCCCGTTCGCATCACTAGCCTCAAGATTGGTCGGGGTCAGCATAATGACTTTGTTCTTCGCAACGACAGTGTTTCCGGTAATCACTGCGTATTGAACTGCAATCGTGATGGGGAATGGAGCATCACCGATCTCAACTCCGGCAATGGTGTGGTTCTTAATGGATCGCAAGTGAAACAGGCCGTTCTGCACCACGGCGACACGATCGAACTGGGAGAGCTTAAAATGCGCTTTTTGCTTCGTGCCTGATCAACGCCAGTTTCGTCGCCCATTGTGATTATGAACGAGGAAATGCGAACCTACTTGGTTGGACGCCGCAATAGCACGGTGTCCTGCGATATCGCTTTGCCCGCAAGTGAGACCTCGGTGAGTAGAAAGCATTTGGAATTGACGGTGACCGAATCCGGTCGCTGCTACATTGTCCATGTGCATCCAAAAAACACCACCCGTGTTTCGCGGAATGGGGGCGCATGGGAGCCAGTCAGCCAAGATTATGTGGATTTTGACACCCCACTGCTTCTTGGCAACTACCAGACCACCGCGCGACAGTTGCTCGCAATGGTAAATAATCAGCCAAATTTAGCGGCAGACTTGACTCCCGAAGGAGCCGCAAGCGACGCAAAAGTGGAGTGGGATCCCGATCGTGGCACTTTTCTCCGTCGCTAAACTACATTCGCAACTTCAATTTCATGGCCGATACCGTCCCATCATACCGATCAAGTGAATACTATAGCCGCGTGGAGCGCTTATGGACTCTGGTCGTATCGGCCTGCCTTGGTATCGTTTTTGTCATCACGTTGAATTTGGCTGGTCCTTGGCAAATTAAGTCCACCATGCCTTCCGGCAAAGAAGTCGTTGCAATCGACATGAGCCGAATTCTGATTGACTGGAGTTATTACACGGATGCCGATGGCATTCAGGTCGATCAACGAAACTGGTTTTCTGTGCAAGCTTTCATGTGGGTTGCCATGTTTATTGGTCTTGGTGAGTTGTGGATTCGTGGCAGGGCAATGCGTGCCGAGCAGGCTACCTTGCTATCGCGACTGCTTCCTGAGGATGAGAGAAGTCTTTTGACTGCAGAAGATCTGAAATCCATCTATCTTAAGTCACGCAGCATGTCTCGATCGGCTGTTCTGCCAACATTGGTCCGGCGGCTTTCAATGGAGTTTCGCAAATCCAGATCCATAGATCGTGTGAATGGTTTGCTGGATTCCAGCCTTGAACTTTTTCTTCATCAACTCGACCTCCGCTACACCCTTCTTCGCTATGTGGTGTGGGTTATCCCAACCTTGGGATTTGTGGGAACGGTTATTGGAATTGCCGATGCCATGGCCTTTGCTGGCAGTGGAGCTGTAGAAATGGAAAATCTGCTCTCACCAACCACCCAGAAACTGGCTGTGGCTTTTTACACGACACTCGTAGCCTTACTGCAGAGTGGAGTTCTGGTTTTCGGTATGAACTCAATTCAAGCCTGTGAGGAAAAGGCCATCAACGATGCCGGGCAATATTGCCTAGAGAATCTTGTGATGCGATTGATGGAGCCCGGCCAACTTGAAGCTGCTCGATCCAGAAACTGACGCATCTATTTCACCTGATTCCCAACAAACAACAGAACACGCCATGAGTGACCCAAATGATAAAACCCGCCTGATTCGCCGCAGTTCAGGCGATCAAGGTGCGCAACCGCAACCACCACCACTTCCATCTCATCGATCTCAAGATCCTGAGGATACGATCTATGGCGGATCTGCTGCCGGTGGATCGCAAGATCATACCCGAATCATTCGGCGCGATGACCCTGTTGCCAAGGCAGGACCGGGTTCAGATGATAAAACGGTTCTGGTTCGTCGTTCATCAACCAGTGTGGCTGGCGCGTCCAGTCCTGCGGAGGACATGCCCGAAGGGCCTGTGGTTGGGTGGTTAGTTGTCGTTGATGGACCCGGACGCGGAAAGTCTGTAACGCTTGGTTACGGTATGAATACCATCGGCCGCGAGGCTGGTAACCGAGTTTCTCTGCCTTTTGGCGACATGCAAGTATCCCGTACCAAGCATGCCACGCTCACCTACGACCCGCGCGGCAGAAAATTCTTCATTCAACACGGAGAATCCACCAATCTCACCTATGTTGGGGAATCGCCCGTACTTTCGCCGCTGGAACTCAAATATGGCGATCTCATTCGACTCGGCGACACCACGGTGCTCAAATTTATCCCGCTCTGTGGCGATGCGTTCAACTGGGACTGAGACATCTGGTGTGACGGCCTCGCCTGATTTGGAGGGCTTGATTGAGGGTCGTGATTTCGCTGGCCGTCAAATTCAAGGTGCCCGCGATTCGCAGGAAGATTCCTATGGTGTGATGCCTCACTCGGAATTTTCCAACTCTCCCAATGACCTGTTCTTCGTGGTAGCTGATGGCATGGGCGGGCACGCAGCAGGAGAGGTGGCTAGCGCTCTGGCTGTGAGTACTTTTGCCGAAACTTTTCTGGTGTCCGGTACGGCATGTGATGCCGGTCGGCTGTGGGATTGCCTTGAACAGGCAAACTGCCGTATCGCACAAGAACTTGAGACCGCCGGAGATGCGGTCCAGGGAATGGGAACCACCTTGTTAGCCGTATTGCTGCGTGGCAGGATAGCAAGGTGGATTAGCGTTGGCGATTCGCCACTATATTTGTGGCGGGATAACAATCTAAAGATTCTCAATCGACTTCACTCGAAGGCTACCGAACTGGCTGACCTAGTCAGTGCTGGACAAATCACTGAGGAACAGGCGCGCAACGATCCGAGTCGCCACATACTCATCTCCGCGCTCGTTGGCGAATCCATATGTGATGTTGACGATCCTCCACCTGTAGAACTGCTGCCCGGAGATGTTTTGATCGCATCAACGGACGGTATCGAAACATTGTCCCACAATGAAATTGCTGAGGTTGTTGCTGCCAATAGGGTTAATGTTGCCACATCGATAGTCGATGCCATCCTTGATGCCATAAATTCCAAGCAAATGTCCAAACAGGACAATGCGACCGTGGTTGTGGTGCGCATTCCTGAATAAGATTCTTATAGATCTCACGAATATGATGCGCAGAAACCGTGAGATAGTCATTTTCAACCTGTCGGCAATTGATTTGTTCTGCTCAGGAATGGGTGCCGTGATGGTGCTCATGGTGCTGTTGATGCCATACTACCGCAAACAGGACCCCGTGCCTCCACCGAAGCCCGAAGAGTCAA
>JAUMAI010000359.1:0-3253 GCA_032116775.1 Pirellula sp.
TGCCAAAAAAGCAAACCTTATTGCTCAACGTTTGGAACGGTCAACCTTGAACGATCTCGCGACTCGCGATCTCGATTGCGGCTATCGTATGCGATGGCTGAAAGCTTAGACCTTCACATCACCGCAGCACTAAGCCTCGAAACCAGGCACTCCAGATGATGTACTACTTCCGAATCGATCCATCTCCATTCCCATATGTTGTGCAATCGTTACGAAAAGATTTGCTAAAGGCAGATTGTTCTGCTCATCATATTTCAAGTGACCTACATGCTTGAAGCGACCTCCAGCCACGATGGTCGGTACATTATGCCAATCGTGACTGCTCGCATTACCGAGATTTGAGCCAAATAGAATGGCGGTATGATCCAATAGCGTACCATCACCTTCCTGGATCGTGCGCAGCTTATCAAGAAACTCACCAAATACAGTGAATTCTGCCTCTTCGATCACTCGCAACTCATCAATCTTCTCGGGATCTTTTCCATGATGGGATAAGTTATGCCAATCATTTTTTACTCCTGTAATGGTCGGTACAGCATTCATACCACTTAACTGAAAAGTGACGTTACGTGTTGAATCACTTTGCAACGCCAGGACGATCATGTCATACATCAATCGCTGCTTTCCGATAGCATCATTGCGATCCGCAATATCTTTCGGCTCAGCTGCTGTTGTAGTTGGCTTGGGTTTATTGACCCAGCCTTCTGATATCTGCAATCGATTTTCAAGATCCCTGACTGCCGTCAAATACTCATCTAATTTATTGCGATCGCGACTTCCAATCTCACCTTCAAGCTTCTTTGCTTGCCCCAGAACAGTATCGAGAATACTGCGTCCTCTTTCGATGCGCCGCATCTCACCCGCTACTTCCTGTGGCGAGCCGGATAAAAATAGAGCGCGAAAAAGTCGGACGACAGACGTCTCGCCCGGTATCTCAACACCGCTAGCGGTCCAAGACATCGACCGACCGCTGGTAGATAGTGCTAGGAAAGGATACCTGGTCTCCATACCGATTTTCTCCGCAAACCATTGATCGAGAGAAATCGTGTTACGAAACCCCGCCAGACCTGGTCGTTGAGCCGCAGTAAGCCAGGTCATCTCCGATGCGTGGCCACTATCGCCTTGTTGCTCGGGATGCGATAGACCTGAAAATATCGTGAGTCGCTCGCGATGCTGTTTCAAATGCTGTAAGTAGGGCGTTAGTTGATAATCCGCACCTAATTCTGTGGGATTGAGAAAGGGAGTATGAAAGCCCAGGGTTGCACAAGCCGCCATAAAACGTCTCGGAGATTGTGCTTGGGCAGCTCCTACTTGTCGGTACATCGTGGGACACATCGCATCGAGCAGTGGTAAACCGACTGCAACAGCTCCCAGGTTACGCAATATTCGTCGGCGAGACATTACTGGTCGGGACACCGCAGGGGCACCACTAGCTGATCTCAGAATCGACATATTTGATCCCTCACTAAATACAACGGGTGCAACTTATTTACTCTGGAAGATCTCGCTTCCCACGACCTTCATTACCACATCGCGAATACCATGATCCCCATTGGCGATCTCTTCGGAGATTTGCTCAATTTCCGCTCGATCCGAGAACCCCATTTCTCGACCAGTCGAGAATGTCAATAATTTGATAACTAAAGCTCGCGACAGATCTTTGCGTCGTCGACTTAATATCTCTCGAAATTCAATATAATTCGTGAATTTTTGCTTATCAGAAAACTCTCCGGAATCATCGACCACAGCCCCCAACCTGTACTGCACTTTGCGGCCCATGATCTCCTTGACAACCCGCTCTCCCTCACCTGTCGTCCTAAATCTTTCCCGAAATCCGCCAATAGGATCGAAACTCTCCAAGGCAAACCCGGGAGGATCAATGATCCGATGGCAACTATTACACGAATCGAGATTACGATGCTTGTCCAGCAATTCGCGCAGTGTAGATGCTCCGCGGATATCTGGTTCGACCCCAGGCACTCCCGGTGGCGGTGGTGGGACCTTCTGACCAAGTATACGCTCCATGACCCAAGCGCCTCGCACGACTGGCGAGGTGTTAGTTCCATTAGCCGACACCTTCAAAACAGCACCTTGACTCAACAAGCCACCACGCAGACTTTGTGCCTCCAGCCTTACCTGTCTTAGTTGTGGCCCCCTAACATCATCAATGCCGTAGTGCTCTGCCAGTCGCTCATTGAGCCATGCGTAGTCCGCTTTAACAAGCTCTTCGATTCGGCGATTCTCGCGTATGAGCTGGCGCAGATATTGTCGCGTTTCCTCAAGCATCGACCATTGCAGATAGGGGTCATACTCCGGATACAAAGCACCATCGGGATTCGTGAAATTGATATCCTCCAATTGCAGCCAACTATCGCTCATATCTCGTACAAAGCGATCAAATGTTGAATGGTCAATTAAGCGATTCGCCTGTGCCTTGATAACATCACCCTTCGACAATTCACCTTGAACAGCCAGCTCTCTAAGCTCCACATCAGGCGCGGATCGCTGCAGAAAGTATGACAATCGATTCGCCAACTCATGGTCATTAAGTTTTTCTGCTTTCTCTCGCAGGAATAGAAAATCAGGAGAACAAAGCACAGCAACCCAAGCGGTGCGTAAAGCCTCATCGGGAGTTGAGCCCTTATCCAATTCGCGGCAAAACAATTCGAAGTAGGACTCAATCTCTTTTAATTCAACCGGCCGCCGAAACGCCCGCTCCGCGAACCGCTGGATAGCTCGACTTACTTCAACTCTCTCTTCCGAGATCGTCAGATTAAACTTCGGCAGGTAATCTGCACGATTGCGATCCCGTACATTTCTCGGCGGAATTTCTTTACGATCCAAATCCTGATAGAGCCAATTTCGTGCGTCAATTCCAACCTCCTGTGGTATCGGCCCCTCAACCTCGATCCCTTGGATCGCCAGTCCAGGCCCACGATAATCGGCGACAGGAGTTGTCTTTAGTGCGTATCCATCAAATATCCCATAGACGGTCAACTCAACCATATAACGCGAAGGAAGCCACGCCACTGTTTCAATCGTTGTCGGCTCGCTTGGCGGCATTTCAAAAAAACCAAATGTCGGTTGTTCTAAGCCTCTCGCAAATGTTGTGGCACCGATCGAAAACGTGATAGGTCGCTCACTTTGATAGGCATAGCCTTTAACTCGAATTTTATAAAAACCATCCTTCTGCACTGTCGCTTCGCGGAGCATACCAGTTGGATAGCCATAATTCTTAAAAAACACCACTGCG
>JAUMAI010000360.1:0-5782 GCA_032116775.1 Pirellula sp.
TCTAGATGCAGTTGTTACGTGCCCCCCTCGCCCCCGGGCATTTTTGCGGAGCAAAAATCGCCAGGGGGAGAGGGGCTGGGGGTGAGGGGGCATCCGCTCCACCTTGCGATCTCGCTTTCGGTCGCGCTTAGCCCCTCACCCCGACCCTCTCCCCAAAGAGCTCTTCGCTGCGCTTGATCTCTATGAGGAGAGGGAGACCTAAATTCCCTTGCCTGTTAGATGCAGACTCTAGGTTCAGACTCCAGATGCAGTTGTTACGTGCAGTTGTTACGTGCAGTTGTTACGTGCAGTTGTTACGTGCCCCCCTCTTCCCAAAGAGCTCTGTGCTACGCTCGATCTCTTTGAGGAGAGAGACACGCATTCCCATGCCTCTACATGCAGTCTCTAAGTGCAGCTTCTAAGTGCGCACCAAATTTCTTTCTACGTGTCCCCCTCGACGCTCCTATTCAGTACTGGGCATCTTAAATAACGCCAATTTGCTAGGGTAATTCCACCTATGAACTAACTGTCCAAGAGCGATATTCTTTTTCGGCCAATCTCCATCGAATGACGCATCTCCTTAGCTGATTCGGTGTTAGTGAAGAGAGTGCTAGGTGGCTAGGGAGTGAATGGTCTTGAGACGTTTTACATCTCGCTTCTCACCGCAAATAGTGACAGTCCATCTCGACCTGGCAGAGGGAACTGGATGTCTTTCAGGTCGCCAACAGCAAATAGAAAAATGGTTTGGCTTTTTTGTTGAACCTCATTCGCACCGCCGTGTCATTGACGATTAATCGCTGGTTGCCAGATTGCCTGCACATTTAGGTTAGTCTGCGAGGTTTGCTGAAGTTGGTGTAAGTAAGGTGAGGAAGGATTCTCCATTTAGCTCCACCAATTGGTGCATGGATGGCAGTCGGCAGAGGGGCTTTGTAAGTCCGTTCTTTGGCGCTAAATGCCTAGAAAGAGTGACATCAAGAAATCGTAACTGCGAGCATAGGTCTCGACAGAGTTCAATAGAAGTGTGGTATTCCAGGGAGGTCGTGTGTCATGAACAGCAATCGAGATGATTCCATGAGATTTGAAAAGGATGATTGGGATCGAATCAACTTTCGTTCGCTGCAGGAGGTAGCGACACCCGGTATCAGGATCTTTCCTGATGGACCGTATGGTAATGCTCGCTTGGCAACTCGTAAGCAGTTGTTAAAGCTGGCTGACAATGCCGCAAAGACTCCGGAGGAGTATGTATCGCTATTTGAAGCTCAGGCAATTGCGCATAATCCAGAGCTCGATGTCGTGCGACTTGATACGCTACCGATTCCACTTGGTCGTACTTCACCAAACCTACTGGTCGTGGGGAGGGCTGGTTCTGGAAAAACGCAAAACATCATTTTTCCAGCTGCATGTCATACGATGCGACAAGACTGGTCCATGGTGTATATCAACATCAAGGGTACATCACAGACACAATTGCTTCGGCGTATGGCTAAAGCTTATGGACGCGACAAGGATATATTGTTAGTTGCACCCCAAAAGCCCAACCGTACGCTCGGCTGGACAGGCTTGGCAGGTTGTGAAGACCTATCTGAGGCAAAGGAAGTCGCTGCTTGTATGGTGGCATCTGCTGCTGCGACCTCACGGTACGGGGAAGGAGCTTGGGCTTACAATCAAGCGGAGGAATGGCTGCAGCACGCAATTCACGTGATCTGTACGACTAAGCCGAAACGAGATCGCAACTTGCTTCAATTGCGAAGAGTTGTTTTATCAGGAGAGTATCAAGCCTTTGCTGCAGCTCATCCTGAGTCGCTTGTTGCCGAGAAATTTGGACGTTACGAGAGCAACGGCAACAGAAACGCAGAGACAGTGGCAGCCACAATCAGCGAAGCGACTGCTTTCATTGACGATGTTGCTCCTTTTCTTTCCAAGGAGGAGTTGAAACTCGAACAATTCGTGCAGGATGGAGGTTGTCTGGTTGTAGAAGTCGATGAGTATGCCGTCGAGCGAATGCGTCCGGTAATCGCTCTTTTTCTGAGTCGACTCATCGCAAAGATGCAGCGGACTGCCTGCGAAGCGCCCAGTGGTCAGTTGCCGCACAAGACCGTCATTCTGATTGATGAGTTGGCGGCATCTGGACCCATCTATGGAATCAGTGGATCGCTACATACGTGCCGAGAACGACGCTACAGTTTTATTGCTGGGGTTCAGTCCATCACGCAGCTACCTGCGATCTATGGTAAAGATGCCGAAGTTGTCTTAGCTGGCTTTCAAAGCCAGATTGCCCTTCCTGGCGGCTTGGATATTTCCAGCGCGGAGTATTTTTCTCGTTGCTCCGGTACAACAACGATTGCCGTACCTACCGCAGTTGAAGTGGATGACAGCCAAGTCGGTGGTGCTGTGACAGCTAGCGGTTGGCATTTAGCCTCGCGAGCAGTACTCTTGCCGGGAGATATTCAATCTCCCAAAGAGCATGCCAATCTAGGTATGCCCGCCACAATTTTGCTGGGTGATGGGAAGACCCCTACATTTCAGGCCTATCTCACACCTGCGCATTCGGTTGGGCAAATCGAAATGATGATGGATGATGTGCGCGCGCAGGATATCGACAATGACCTCCGCACGCGTCCACTTAAAGGTTCTGTTACTGAACTGCACAGGCAGACTCGAAGAGCACAATCTGGGTCATCGATATCGAATACTACGGGCTGGTCCAATGAGCAAATCAGAAACCGGCTGGAGGAGGTGAAGCTGCTTATCCAGTATCCAGCCGCAAGTTCTATAGTTAGAACGTGGTGGGATACATTTGAGGGTGGCAATTCCAAGAATTTGCGCCTGATTCTCAGGCTCGCTGAGGAGCTTTCCGTGAGGCAAGCTACGCTGCAGGAGTTCTATGAGATTAGCGAGAAAAGCGCGACTCTGAATATCCAAGCAAATCTGAGTTTCTACGATTACTACAAGCTTTTCCGTTCTGACAAAAAGAACCAAACGAATCCTCGTTTGCCATCAGTCAATGAGGTGATGGTATCACCGACCGCTAAAAGTGGATACTCGATAACGCTAATCACCTATACGGGTACAAAGCTGGACGTGGTGAAAGTTGTCCGAAGTCTGACCGGTGTGACGATCATGGAAGCGAAGTCATTGGTCGAGCGTGTGCCCATCGTCATCGGCCGATGTGCCTCGACAGTGACTGCGCAAGCTGCCGTAGATCAGTTGGTGGAAGCAGGTGCGGTTGCTGAAATCAGTCAATAGAACCCCAGAAGGTTTTGCGGACAACCGCCATCCTCTAAGCATTGGCTGTGCAAGCTATAAAGTTTGTGCAGCCATTTTTATTTTAATGGAGCTACGATTATTCAATCGATTGCCATCGCAGATGGGAAATCTGTCGATACAATGCTTCTTTCCACTCGATCTGAGTTCCGAGGTATCTCTGTCACAGATGACGGAGCAGTCATCGTCAGTTTCCAGCAATCCCTGTAGGATCGGGTCCGTCGAGAAAGTGTCTTGATGTACGATTCCCTGCACCTTTTGTTTCCACTTTTGTCGAGCATATTATTTGTACTGGCAGCAATCTGCGCTCGACAAGCAACATCTCAGGGTATAAGTCCATACACTGCAACGGCACTTTCCAATGGAGTATTAGCTACTATTTGGCTGGTTATTGGTGCAGTCAACAATTCATGGTTACCGTGGGCGGCTGGGGGGCAAGCGATCTGGATTGCGGCAGCATTTATCGGTGGTCAATTATCAACTTATCTTGCCTTTCGCCTGGGTGATGTGTCTTTGGCTACACCGGTATTCGGTGTGAAGATAATCATGGTGGCCATCATTACCTCCATCATGTCAGATACGGGATTGGAGTTGCCAATTTGGATTGCTGCAGGCTTGGCGACCTTAGGCGTCGCTGTCATACAGTTTGGAGCAAGCTCCACATCTACCACCAAGGTGACAGCTCGTCGGGCCGCATATTCAATCGGTTTTGCATTATTAGCCGCAACACTGCTCTCTATCTTTGATATAGCGGTACAGCAGGCCGGGAAAGAGTATGGTGCGTTACCGTTCCTGACAACCATGTTTGTGGCTGTCGGCCTCTTGTCACTAACGCTTTATCCGTGGACAGACTCTCTTGATCGAATAAAAAATTTAGGAGCTACCAGGCCACTATTACTGGCGGCATTACTGATGGCGTCCCAAGCGATAAGCGTCACCTACGCGTTAGGGCAGTTCAACGATGCGACCCGAATTAATATAGTCTATTCTCTGCGGGGGTTATGGGCAGTCCTATTCGCAGCGATCGCGAGTCGATGGCTACTAAAAGGCGATACGGCATTGTCGAGAAGCACTCTCTTTTATCGATTCCTGGGAGCCGCCATGGTAACCGCTGCAATCATTATTGCCTTATGCTAGGAGTAAGAGCCTCGCGAACGAATTCGTAATTTGTATCTCTTCAGTCGGTGTTCTTCGGAGAGCAAAGTAGTCTCCAGCGAAATATCCGCAAACAGTAAATACTAATGCAGCTATATACCAGCAGTGAATTGCTTCTGTGATCGCTGTACACGGAGCGTTTTAGTACCAAATGCTCATCGTGATTCCAAAGGAGTCCTGGGGAGGTAGTGAAGGTATTTGAATGGCAGTCCCGTACCATTTTCTCTTGGCGGTCCATAGCGCAGCAAAGGCGTCTGCGATATCATCACTTCCCACTTCAGTGGCTTTTGGGTGTCGATGACGAATACCGTTAAAGAGATGCTCACCAATTAATCCAAACCGCGCTTGTCTGCCCGTTGGACTTTTCTTGCTGGATTGGAGGATCTCACCATTGTTCCATTGGCGAAAGCAAAGCTCAGGGTGCGTCTCCAATAGTTTTCCTCTTAAGCCTACGTCGCTTCGCAAGAGCTCATCGATTTCGCGCACCTTCGGATAAAGCCCCCATGATTGATGGGCAACACGGCGACCATCAATTCCAAAAGTGATATCGCTCGCTTCTTCCCGTGTTCTAGCAGTCAGTGCTGCACGAATTGGAGCAGGAAAAATTGTCATGTGTCTATTGGCGAGAAGGCGTCGTGCCTCAACGTCGCACTGTCGATGTCCCGCCTCGGGTAGGCCAATCGGAATATCGATCATCATCAGGTCTGGCGATGGACTCTGGTAAACTAGCTCTCGTGCTGTTCGATACAAAGAAGAGTAGATTTCGCCCGTATCGAGATTTTCAACTAAGCAAATCCAGCCTGCAGGACAGCCATCGATTCCGGCAATCAGAGTCATTTAATTAATGCCAAAAGGTGTAGTGTGTAGCATTTTTGTGATCGTCAAAGTTAAGTAAGAGTAATCATTCTTGCGATCTACTAAAAGAGCTTCGGAAACAAGCAGGCCTAAGGCTGCGATTTTCTGCACATGATCATTGTGAAGCCAAGTGCGTTGAGGCAAATGCCGCTAGCTGTTTAGCGGCAACAGTGGTTCAGGGGTGCTGCAGGCTGCTAGTGGAAACAGATCAGCAGCGTTCAAGTTGAGACTAAAATCAGAGGTCCTTAGTCAGTGTAGCCGTTGGACCGATGCGACGTGGGCGGGATAAGCGAGGCTGAATGAGGTGATAGTGGTCGTTAGTTTTCAAAAAAGGACAGCATCATTTTTGTGAGGGTGATGAGTGGTGTTTGACATTATGGAAAGGGTTTCGCTGTTCCTTTGATCTCCCTGATTTCAAGCTAGGTAAGGACTCGGCTAACGTACTGCTAAGAACCTATTCGAAAACCCTAACTGAATAAATGCTATTGCAAGAAAGTAAACCCATCAAGGAAAAGGGAGTTACCACACT
>JAUMAI010000361.1:0-2073 GCA_032116775.1 Pirellula sp.
AGCGAATACGTGGTCGCCGCTCCGCAGTATCGAGCGGCAGCCAACACGGCGATGGGCTGGAAGAACGCCAACCTACGCAGCGAGATGACGCGACTCTTGCGCCGCGCCGGAGTATCGGGTTGGCCACGATTGTTCCATTCTGTAACGCTTCAAGAGGGGCGGGCCAGCAGACAAACAGAACTGCAAAGCGAGTTCCCACTGCACGTCGTTTGCTCGTGGTTCGGCAATTCACCACGTATCGCCCAGCAGAGCTACTTGCTGGTCACCGAGGATGATTTTGCCAAGGCAGCTGGTATGGCGAAGGTGATGGTCGAGGGGTGAGAAACTGAAGGTGTGGGGAGAGTGCCGGGCGACGGGAAGCCATACCCGATTTCTGGCACTATTCCACGGTAATAGGATTCTGAATCCATCGGACAATTTTCCATGGATCTTCCGACTCACGGTTTTCATACTCAATGCGATCTGGCAGTCTCACCGCAGCGGCGTATCTGACTGTGAGCGCTTTCCAAGGGAATGGGCGGTAGTCTAAGCATGGTGACCAAACTGTGTCAATTAGTGGTCTGTTGTCCCACAGTAGAAAGGCGTTGAGGTACCTTTGGCCAGCAGAGATGGAAGCACATTCAAGTCGCAACTCGGCGTCCGCTTCGCAGTACGGCAAATGCCCTGCAAATTGCGTCCAATCCGGAGTCGCAATCAGCTCCCATTGCGCAAAGCCTATGGCGGTAAGGGTATATGAGTTAGCGATCGCTAGATTGCTAACCGAGACAGCAAGTGCCTCCACCAATTCTTCTCTATGGCAAGGAAGTTTGAATTCAATAAGCCCATTGCTGGACATAGATGCAAGCGATTCCGCCACAACGAAACGATCGCAGCCGTGACGCCTTAGATTCAAGGCACCTAGTTCGCCAAATTCGCCATCAAAGATGAATGGGAATGGAATTGAAGTTCCCCACGAACTTGTGATCGGCGCTTCAAGAAGCCAATGGTCGATTTTTGATATCATTTTTTCCGTATTCTAGAAACGACCATTTTGACCGAACCCGAGCAGTTGACTCAACGCAAGTTCTAGATTTCATTCATTACCACCGCAAGTGCATATCTGTCTTGCCTATCGACAAAACCTTTCGATTACCCAGCAGATGAATGAATCATGGATTTGTCAGTGCACCTGATCGCCGCTTGGGTGCATCGCTTGGGGTACGCCTGTCATGGCAATTGATTTGCGGGTTCTAAGTCCCATATGCGAGTTAGGTATCTCTAAGAGATCAGGATACCAAATGACCACTTCAAGGGGAACAAGCACTAGGTGTAGACAACTGCGGATGTGCGAACATCCCGCGAAAACAAGCGATCCGGCACGGGCATCCTTACCCGATTTCTATCTCTTAGTCGCAGCAAGATGCGATTGCATTGAACGTTGCCTGGTCGGTTGGCAGGCCTTCGATGATTTTGGGGGCGGAAGGATTCCTCGGATCGTAAATCGCAATAGTGGGGACTGATTTAACGTTCAGCTCGTCCATTAGCTCAGTTACTTGAGGGGCATGATTGGTCCAATCGGCGGACAACGGTAATATGTTTCTAGCTCGCGCACGAATGGTCACATCGTGCGAAAGCCACCGCGTGGGATCGGCCGTATTAACTGTCCAGTTGGCGTAAAGCGTAACAAGTACGCACTGCCCTTTTTCTAAAGCATGATCACGTAAATCGGAGGAGTACTGTGTAAATGCAAGCGGCTGGCTGTTCTTGTAGAATCGAAATCCAAGAGAAATGACCGCTGCAAGCAGTACCAGCATAAAGACAGATCTGAGGCTAGTCTTCATGGCTTAACTCGATGTCCCTTGAGACAGAACTTGTTTTTGTACGGATCAGCCTCAACTCTGTAGACCGCACCAATGCAGCCTATCACGCAAGGCATCTTTCCACTGAGCCACGATTGTATCGGATACCCTTGGACTTGCCAACTTTTGGATCAAGCGATCGCCCTCTTCGGTCTCATTTCCCCGTCTCGCACTTCAAAACATCTCGCAGATAGTTCGAATCCTACAGCCTCCACGGGCGTGGATCGTTGCCAGA
>JAUMAI010000362.1:0-4877 GCA_032116775.1 Pirellula sp.
TTGCTGATCCACTGACAGCGTAAATGCTTTCAGTCGAGCGGGGCTTTCGCCTCGAGAACGCAAGGCATGGTAAAGCAATGTAAGTATGGCTCCACTGTCTACGCCGCCGGAAAACATCACTCCGATCGGCTCAGTTTTGGGAATCGAATCTAGCCATCTGAGCAGTTCGTTGTACACAGCTCCAATATATTTCGCTCCAATTAGATCCAGATCTGCGGGGAGTGAGTTGCGCATAGGGGCTAAGAAGCGATCGTAGTTTGGATTCGGATCAGGACAACCGATCAATTGCAATGTCACTACATGATGCGCCGGCACCATTCTGGTGTAAGCTGGTTCAAATTGGTCTGCTAACCCCTCTCGCTCTAAAGCTTCAGCCAATTCGGATATTTTTTCCGCAACAAACAAGCAAGGGCCATCGCTTTTTTTAGCGAGAAAGTATCGCATGGGCCTGCCGATGGACCGAGCCATGCGCACCTCTTTTCCTTGGTGCGAAAGAATGGCAAACTGCCCATCAATTTCGCGGACTAATTTGGGGTCTCCGCTAGCTACGCGACTGTAGGCTTGCTCGTAATCCATATTAAGAAGAACATTCTTCGCGGGATCCAATAGGCAAACCACGCGGTTGATGTAGGCGTGCGAACTCATCGACAACTCCTCAGCGCTTTTAATATGGATACACCCTCTCACCGTCCAATAGCACAGACAGTCTCTAGCGAAGTGCTGCAAAATGCAAGAGGATAGCAAGGTCTATGTAAGACTCTTGTGTTTAGATGGTCTAGTACCGGAGAAGTACAAACGCCCAGCTTTCCAGTACCAGCCGATTTGGCAGACGATGTTTATCACGGCGAGCAGCGAGAACGCCGTTGTCAGCCACAAAGATTCAAATAAGACCAGCACCAGCATGGCCGCCAAGGCACATGCGATCGCAGGTACCGATGACAGATAATCGCGAACTTGAGTCACACGCATCTTCGAGGAGATCAACCAACTTGTCCCCACCGCCACGATGGAGCCAGCGATAAGCCAAGCCAGCGGTACTTGAAAGGGTTGTGGACTCATGCGTATAGAAAGGCCGGCTAATGCCCCATCACAGCGCAAGAATATCGAGTTGGGCCCAATATCATCTAATTTCGATCTGTTTTCGCGACCCTCCGCATCGGCTATATCATCACTAACGGTTGGATCGTCAACCAACCTACCGATAACTATGTCATAAGAAGATTTATCGCCTTTAGGTTTGGGATAGCGGGCAAGCTCGCTTCGCCATTGCGACTTCCATTGTGTTAGCGACTCTTGGGAATAGGTACCCAAAGTCGTATCCGCATTCTTGATTAGCTGAACGATAGAGTTGATTATCTCCCCGTATGCAGCCGTACGACTCAGAGGAGATAACAATTCTTGGTTTTGATAAAAAGACGCGGCGCCTAATTCATCTGAGGCTAGGTATCCTTCGCCTGTTACACAAAGTATTGAACTCTGCACTTGAATATCAGCGGACGTTGGTACGCTTAAATCCATTCCAGTGGCGTTATCCACTGCTAGGATCTCACAAAATATCTCCAGTTTGATAGGTAAGTCCGATGGTGTAATTCCTATGGAAAAGGAATTACTCTCCTGTTGCTCCAAAGGCGTAATCGGAATCCCATTTAGGCGAACGCCAACCAACTTTTGCTGCTTATTCAAAGCGAAATCAGCCTTTAGAAACCCCGCTGGATCAAGCCAGTATGTACTTTGGAGTTGCATCGGTCCGCTAACATCCAGGTTGAAACTATTAGCTCTCAAGTGATGCAATGCCAACCAGGCAGTAATAGCGGGGCTATCTGACTTACCAGATTGTAGGTCGGCTTGATAACGGCGTGCTATCGGTTCAAAGAACTGTTGACTCTCTACACGCACTCCAGCAATAGAGTCACTTAAGGACTGGATTATTTGGGGTGGTAAATCAGGTCTTAATCCAGTCGTTCGCCAGGTGTAATTGCTTTTTCCAGACGACTGCGGAAGAGCGATCCATTGCTGCACCTTATCTGTTCCGATCAGCGTCACCTGGGGTAAAGAAACTTGATTGTTGGACCTAGGTAACTCAAAGGTTATGCGATGTGTCTGTTCGTCAAGTAACGGTTCCGTTGGAAATAGGCTAAGTAATTGATGTGTACCATCCGGGGATGGATCGAGCCGAAATGCACAAGGAGGATCGACTGTAATTTCGGAATTGATAGATGCAGGTAATTCGAGTACGAGTGAATCAACTGGGCTTTCAGCCGATCGTAAATGGGTGACCAAAGTATATTTCCACTTGTCATCTTGAATCCCCAACACACCGAGCGTCTCCCCGCTCAAAAATGAACTAGCCGGTGCTACTGTGAATTGTAGCGGAAGCGTTGGTGTTTCTACGAAGCGATTGGTGAGGTCAACCTGAAGCAAGCCCACCTGGTCAAAAGCTAACATCTCGTCACTGGAGCGATCTAGGATTTGTCGAGATTCCGGTACGAGTTCCACATCCTCAAGCTGCACCGCTAGATTGACTTCACGATACAAGCGAAAAGTGGATGAGCTGACAGGCATTTGTAAGGCTGTCATTCTAGGAATCGTTTGTAATTCCTGATTGGTATAACTGATGACCAATCGACATTGGAGACTTGAACGCTCATTTGCAGTGGTGTTTCCCTCTGCGATAACCAATGTTTTACTTCCCAAACCTTCGATGATCTCATACTGTCTTACTGCGGTGTTGTTGATGCGTAATTCACTCACAGATGCTTGTGGCGGAATAGCAAATTGTAGAATGGTGCCGGCGTTAGGTGATTCACGCCATTTGGCTTCGTAGTTGAGCTCAAGAAAAGTCTGCCTGATCGTACAATCACACGCCTCTACCAAATCCACCTTTGAAGGCGAGTTGCCACGGCGCAGGATTGGCATCTGAGACCTTGAGGAATTTGAAAATGAGGAATTGGTTACAGCCAGACCGCGTCCTTCCCATCGAACAAAAGCTCTATCTGGTGCCTCGGGCGACCAGCTATCGGGAACTTCTAGGTTCCATGGCGAATCTTCGCTACGCGATGTTGTCAACGTATATAGAGTGACGTTAAAGAATTTGGATTCGGGATACATCGGGGGTACAGCATCGGGGGTAAGCCATTGACTTGATGGTTCCCAAACCGTGTATATGACAATATCCGTCATCGAGGCGGACTGTACCACAACTTCGTAACTCCTGGTTCCTAAGGAACTCGTCGAAGAGGCCAAACCGTCCCACTTACCATCTCCCCAATTCGTTCCCAGTGGTTGCCATCTTTCGTCCATTTGCAGTGAAAGGGCCTTTAATGGCGTAGGATTGGTCTGCCTGACCCGACATTGGGTGAGCAGCAGGGGCTTGTCGGATTGAAAATGTAACCAGGCATCTATTTCAGCATCGACAACTTCTGCAGCGATCTCCGTTGATGGATTTGATTCCACAGTAAAACGTAATTTATCGGTTGTTCCTAGTAACGCCGGCCGAAGTCCACCACTTTCCTCCGCTAACACATTGGAAATAGCGATCCGCTGGCTATTAGGGGCTACATAAGACACGGTGCCTGTCGGCACAACTGGAATTGGTAATTCGAACTGCTCCGCTCCTTTGGCTTCTGCCCCTTTTAGTTGAAGCAGTAAACGGACACGGAACATCCCATTCCTCTCAGGCATCCAACGGATCTGCGATTCATCTTGCTTAACAGTAAATCCCGGAATGATCTCAAATTGGTTGACGATTAATCTATCTAGGCGAGCATTTGTCGAACCTATGGCCCACGTGACGGGGACCGTTGCGTCCACCACATCGATATCGTATTCCGCAATGACTTGATATGTGGCATTAGCGGCCATCGGCATATTGTCGGATGCTCGAATTTGATAGTTCGCGCTGCGAAACATATAGGGCGACCGAGGGGCATAAGTCCGCCCACCAAAAGAACCAATCAGATTGTAGGCTTCGATCGGAATATAGACGTAACTCCCCTTCAGCTCTCCCTTGGGAGTGTAGGGTATGAGAATTCCATAGGTGGGTGATGCCGCTTCCTCGGCTGATGTCGCCATCTGTCCCCAGACACGATTTTGATCAATAGATACTGCGAGTAAAGACCAGAGAGCTATAAGAATGGATGGTATCGTGGAGACCCGTTTGGCAGCACTATGGCTTACCCTTGCCGACGGCGTCAGTTTGATGCCGGACTTTCGACTCATGATCCCATGCCGGACTATTCCGAAGAAAATTGCGGCTACAAAACTTGTTCCTACAAAAGTGATGCATAGCGAGATCGATTGGGGAGTGATGAAAATGGTGGCTAGCAAAACAAGGCTACAAAACAAAACGGCCCTTGGCATTCGCAGAAACATCCACGAAGCTCCCATAAAAACAAAAAGCCAGCAGAGCAGTACCCATACACGCAGAACCCTAGAATCCCATACGGTGACGGAAATCGACTCGGCACCAGCAACAGATCCTTGCGCTATTAGATAATGCCGCCAATGTTCGGGGAGTGTGATGCCATTTATTTGGTTATCAACTGGCAAATACGCCGCTTGAGTTGCTGCGGCGAAAGCCAAGTTGTCAGAAGCTGTTAAAAGATCCCAGATAAACTCACCAACTCTTATAGCAGATGAGGGACTCGTGCCTTCTTTGGCTAATTCTGAAATTCGGAATGGTGTATTTTCGGGAGGTAGAACTACGAAATCCCTAAAACTCAAGACACCGCAGGACAATTGAGCCTTCGTATATTCAACTTGGGTACGAAAGTGCAGAGGAGAGCAATCCTGCCGATACACGACCACCAATGTGCCTCGATCTTGGCTTGGCAGCCGTAAGAGAAACGTTGAATCACTCGATGGATCGACTGCGGTTC
>JAUMAI010000363.1:0-2044 GCA_032116775.1 Pirellula sp.
AATCAACAAAGGCGTCGCCCGCGGCATCTCGATCTTTGCCACCGCTGTAGTCGGAGTCGTCGTGCTGCTGGCGAGCGGACTCGGCGCCACCGGCGGTTTGACGAAGCGCGCGCCCTCGCGGGTGAGTGTCTTCGGTAGCACCGGCGACGGTGCGGCCTTCGCCGCCGGCAGGGCCGGCGCGGGGCGTCGCTGGTTCTGCCAGCGCACGGCGAGCACACCCAGGAGCAACACGGCTCCGACGAGCAGCACCTGTCCGGTGCCCGAGGTTAGAAAGTCGCGGTTGAATTTCATGGCCGTGGCACGATCACGGAGAATTTCTCCCGCACCGTGAGATTGGCCCGACCGTGCGGACCACCGGAGATGACGAGGTAGGCCAGCGAGACTCCGCGTGCCGGGATGGCACCCGAAGCTTCCGTCAAAGCAGCCAGATTATTTCCAACTCTGCAGCTACCGAGAACGAGAGTCGCGATCCAGACAATGTTTATTTTTGGAAATATAATCGTCGCCGACTCGATCCCGAATCATTTCGCGACTCCGTGCTGGCTAGCGCAAACAAACTCGATCGCCGAATCTACGATTCGACAGTATCTTACCTAGGCGATCAGGCTACGGCGGTTGGCCCCAATACCGTACGCCGCAAAACTGATTTTCCCTGCCGCAGTGTCTATCTCCCGGTCATTCGTAACGACCTTCCCGAAGTCTTTGATTTACTTGATTTTACCGATCCCCAAGTCGCAACCGGAATGCGTCGCCAGACTATCGTCCCAACCCAGGCTCTATTCTTGCTGAATGATGACATGATCATGGATGCGGCTGATGAAATCGCCAAAAATGCCTTAGCCGCTAGCCACAACGGTGAAGACCCGATTCGTAGCATCTTCCGAACACTTCTGCATATCGAACCCAAAGCGGAGGAACAAGCGGTAGTTTCCGCGCACTGGCAAGCACTGCAACAGCGATTCGCCGACTTGCAACCGGCGGAGCGACAAAGCAAAGCATTGGCGATAATCAGTCACGCCATACTTGCCTCCAGCCGATTTCAATTTACGGAGTAAAGCCACTCTATGGCATGCTACCAATTTGCTACGCCAGTCACCCGACGCGATATGCTAACCCGAAGCGGTTGTGGCTTTGCCTCTTTAGCGCTTGCGGCAATGAGTCAAGCACGAGGCACTGCCAGTGAGACCCTTGCCAACCCCCTAACGCCGAAGCCGACACATTTTGCGCCGCGGGCAAAACGCATCATCTTTTTGTTCATGTGGGGCGGACCTAGCCACATGGACGTTTTTGATCCCAAGCCGGAACTCAACAAAAGAGCCGGTGAGGATCTGGCCGGGAGTTCGGTTGGCAGTACCTCACCAAGTCTCGGCAAGCTGATGGGCTCCTCTTTCCGCTTCAAACAACATGGTGATAGTGGTGTTTGCATCAGCGAGCTATTTCCCGAATTAGCCAAGCACGCTGATCGACTATGCGTAATTCGTTCCATGCACACAGAAGGTACGGCTCACGGAGAGGCACTCCTTCGACTCCATACCGGTCAAAGCAATCTTGTGCGGCCCAGCATTGGCGCGTGGGTAAGCTACGGACTCGGCTCGGAAAGCGATGAACTACCCGCCTTCATCACGATCTCACCGCCCCGAGGTCATGGAGGAGTGCAAAACTATGGACGCGCATTTTTGCCAGCTATCCATCAAGGTACAGCTATTGGCTCGGCTGAGATCCCAATCTCTAAGGCCAAGGTATCTCACGTCGGCAATACAAGACTCAATCGCGACATTCAACAAGAACAATTAAAGATCATTCAGGAATTGAATCAGCGCCATCTACAAGACGCCCAGCGAGACCGTGGAATCGAGGGGCTGATTGCCAACTATGAACTAGCTTTCAAAATGCAATCAGCAATTCCGAGCACCATGTCCTTGGAGACAGAAACGCCAGAAACGCTTCGACTCTATGGCATCAACGAAGAAAAAACTGATAACTTTGGTCGACAATGCCTGCTAGCTCGTAAGTTGGCGGAAGCTGGTGTCAGATACATTCAAGT
>JAUMAI010000363.1:2066-3670 GCA_032116775.1 Pirellula sp.
ATTACACATGGGATCATCATCAAAAACTCCGCGATGGAATCATTGATGAAAGCCGAAAGGTTGACCGACCAATCGCAGGCCTATTAGAAGACCTAGCACGTCGAGGTCTGCTTGAGGATACGCTGGTTGTATGGGGGGCGGAATTTGGCCGCACGCCAACAGTAGAAAACAATGATGGGAGGGGACATCACCCACAAGCATTCACAATGTGGCTAGCTGGTGGTGGGATTCGAGGAGGACTAACGTACGGAGCGACCGACGAGTTCGGTTATCGCCCCGTTGAAAACCCTGTGCACATGCATGATTTGCATGCGACACTTCTCCATGGCCTGGGCTTGGATCACAAACGCCTCACTTATCGTTACGCCGGTCGCGATTTTCGTTTGACCGATGTTCATGGAAATATTGTTGAATCTATTTGGACCTAATTTGACCCATCATTTGCCGTACTATGACTTTACTCTGTAGATCTATCCGTCCCCTTAGGTACTTCGAAAGACCGCTTCCATATCTATGCATGGCTTCGTGTGTGGCACTTTCTGTCTTAATTGGCGTCGGTGCAACTTCTCGCTGCCATGCCCAGGAACTGGTGACAAACAGCCCCCTACCAAGCGGAAAGGGCCTGGCATTTGCGTATGAAAATGACAACGATATTTCCCAGAATCCAAATGTCATCTTTAGTGACAATTTTGAAACTGGCGAAATCGGAGCAAGCTGGGACGAAGTCAACAATAAGAATGCTATTCCGCTAAGCCTGGTAGATTTAAAGATGGATCAGGCCCCCATCGGTAAACGCTCACTGCAGGTAACCGCGTCACTGGACAAAAACAATGGTGGTGGACTTACGAAATGGTTTCCATCCAATGATCGTCTTTTCATTCGCTTCTATACCAAATTCGCAGCCGACTGCGACTACGTTCACCACTTCTGCACACTGAGAGCTAACAAGTCTCTCAAAGGTGGCGACAAATGGAGCGGCTTCGGCGGAGCTGGACAAATTCCCGACGGTAATGAACGATTTTCAACCGCCATCGAACCATGGGGCAATTGGAGCCAATTCCCTCCACCTGGCCAATGGAATTTCTACAGCTATTGGCATCAGATGAAACCGAGCCCAGACAAGAAATATTGGGGAAACAGCTTTTTGCCAAAACAGCAAGACAATATTCCAAAAGACAAATGGATCTGTGTTGAATTTATGATCCTCCACAACACTGCAGGAGAACCAGATGGCGAACAAGCCTTTTGGATTGATGGTGAACTTCGTGGACATTGGAAAGGATTTAATTGGCGGACAAACCCAAAACTACTTGCCAATGCCTTCACCCTTGAAAGCTATGTCACCAATCGTTGGACCAAACAAAATGTAAACACCGTCTTTTTCGACAATGTCGTTATTGCCAAAGAGTACATCGGCCCTTCACGATGACGTGATACTAATGAAGTTACTGGCCCAAACTATAACAGAGTCCAGTCTCCAATGTCGCTCCTGAATGAAGTCGGCCTATCCGACAAAGCTAATTCATACGTCGAGCAGCTGTCGGGCGGGCAGCGACAAAGATTTAGTATCGTAGCGTCATTAGTGCATAGCCCCAAAGTCTTCT
>JAUMAI010000363.1:3680-3982 GCA_032116775.1 Pirellula sp.
ACATCGCAACGATTTACGACACTACGAAAAAAGAACCTACCAAACGGTAGTACTTGGAACACCACGCGAGATCGCTATTCCTCTCAGTGCATCGAGACAGAAGACTCACTCGCGCATTTAGAATCATTCTTCGAGAAGCAGTCACACGGATCGCCAGGATCACACAACTCAGACACGTCTAGATTTTTCCAAATCTTCTTTCAGCCTTGCATTCTCTAACCTCAACTGCTCCAACTCACTTGGACCCGACATTCTCGAACCACGAGTAGCGAAGACCACGACAATCAGAATGAGAACGGGGA
>JAUMAI010000364.1:0-1516 GCA_032116775.1 Pirellula sp.
GCCTCTCGACTCGTCCCGTAATCCTCCAACATCATGTCGATGATCTCATCTGCACTTCTCTTTTTTGTCTCCGTTGTTTTAGTCATTTTCCTGTCCTTTCAGTTTTTGACCCAAACACAAACTTTCCGACAGGCTCCAGGCTCTTGGGGCATGAGGTTCTTTCCTTATATCTTGAGGCTCTTTCTCGCACCCGAGCTAAAGGATGGGCCTACTATAGTGCTCCAAGTTGGTTCACGCAGGGCAGTCAGGAGTATGTCGCATCGCTTTGCCTGGAGAAAAAACATAGGGACCAGATTTTCGAGAATTACTTTCGCGGCGCTACTGTTCATATTGAGCCCGAAATCACGGTTTCAAACCCTTACAGCGGAGGCCTGGTTATTATGCAATTCATTGCAGAAGAATACGGCGAAGATAAAATACTTAAGGTAATCTCTAGCGATGCTGCCACGTTTGATGATGCATTTGAAGATGTCCTTGGTTCTCGAAGCGAATTTCAAAAGGCTTTTAAGGCTTGGGAGATGCGGAAAAGGAAGCGCTAACAATGCGATCCACCGAATGGCTACCGGCGTCATGCCTCCTGCTTGGGCTCGTTCCTCGCCCGGCAGGAGTCACGCCACGGGCAGCCATCGGTGATCGCGGACGTTCGGCGACGCTCGCTATATCCGGGCCGCAAAGCAAATCGATTTTATAACCACAACATGAAGAAGCAGCCTAAAGTATTGCATTTAGTCGCCATCTTTGCCGTAGGTGCTGTGACAATCCATTTACTCCACGAAAGAGCACGGCGCACCGCGTGCGATGCATTCGAGAAGAGACAGTCTGAACTGACAAAGAGCCTTACATCCGTTTCACAGGAACGCGATGCGCTCCGGAGAACTGTCGTCGGCCTTCAAGAAGAGGCAGCGCGACTGCGCCGAGTTAACTCTGAACAGGGAACAATCCAGAGGTTATATCAGGATTCGACCAGCAACAACCAAACATCTTCCAGTCATCAACCGATCCAAGACACGCCGTTTATGCAGGCCGTTCTTGGCCTCACCGACAAGGCTACTCAACTGAATCAGCACTTTGGCCTCCGCCCGACCGCCCAAATCCCGGAATTGCAGTATCTGGTAATTAGTGACTGGTTCAAACTCGCCGAGACCGCCGACCTTTCGACTGAAGCAGGTATCCGAAAAGCGCTCTCAGAAACTCGACGACTTGCCAAGAAACAGTTTAGCTTGGCAGCCATTGATGCCCTGCGCGCCTTTTCAAAGGCCAATGGCGGGAAGTTCCCCAGCTCGCCCGCGGAACTTGCCCCGTTCTTCAGTCATCCCGTCGAGGAAGCGCTTCTCAACCGCTACCAAATCCGAAGGATGTCTGGGACGCCGGGAGCCGGCGCGCTTCAAGGGGAGATCGTAATGGACGAAAGATCGCCAGTAGATCGAGAGATTGACACCCATTTCTATATCACCTCCGAGAGTTACTACTCGTTCCAAATTGGCGACTACCAAGAGAACAGTGATCCTGACCGTGA
>JAUMAI010000365.1:0-5905 GCA_032116775.1 Pirellula sp.
ATTGGTCCAGGGAATGCTAACGTCGCACCGCAACCTCATGCGCGCACTCGATTAACCCCAGCTCAAATCCGTCAAGCTCAGCAACGAACTCTAGCGCTGCAACCCTTCGCCCAAAGACTTCATGGAATAACGGGCAGCTTAATCTCTGCTTCGATCGTCATCGCAACTCTGGGGATTTTGACTTTTATATTTACCCAAGCCAATGCAAATCTTAAAACCCATGGCTTGTCACAGACTTTTTGGAGCGCCCTCACAGCGTTGCTTTCAGCCTGGGTCATACTCGGCTGCTCAAAATATTGGGAGACCAAAGATGGCGATCATTATATTCGACGTTTTTCGATGTTAACCGGCGGCTTAGTGATTGGCTTTGCCAGCTACTTGCTCAGCGACTTCTTAACGATCCAATGGATCGGTCCTCAATTCGGCCCTGCTCTGGCGGAAAAATGGGAAGGCTTCTATTCTGCGGAAGGACCGCTGCTGCCTGCATTTCTCGTCCACTTCGCGCTACTTTTTGGGTTAGTTCGCTGGTGGCGACAAGCCGACCCTCTGCGTGCCTCTCGCTTCAGCGTCCTGAGTGTTGTTGGCGTGACGATCGCTGAATTACTCGTCAATGCAGTGGTACAAATCCCACAACCATGGGGTTTGTTCACTGCAATAGGCATAAGTATCGCAGTGCAAATGTCTGCTCCGCGAATGTTTACCGACAACAACCATGATTTTTTCAATAACGCGATAACTTAGATCTGGTGTTGACTGCGCAAGTATCGCTCCCGATGGTTCAAACCTTCGAGGTTCGAGTGGCAAACTGATACAGATGAGCTCTCAGATGTTTAAGCATTCAGAAGACACTAATTCACTGCGACATGAAATGACCATACAACACTTTCTTCAGCTCAAACCGCGCTGCTTTCTACAGGGGACCTATTTGGCGTTGGCCCTCATGCTTACGTTTGTTAGCCCTAGCCACCGTGCACTTGGTCAAGAAAAGACAAGCATTGAAACGGACCGAACCCTTGAGACGGAAACTGAATCGGAAAACTCACCAGAGACGTCCGTAACCCAAGAGGCTGAAAAAACAGCAGAATCTACTTTAGAAGCAGAGGTCGCATCTGATAGTGAACTCGACATGCTCACCGAAGATAGTGAATCACAGGCCAACGACGCTCCCTCGGACACCATAAATCGCCCTGACTTCTCACTGAAAGACGATAAGCCGATTTACGAAACTACCAATCCACAATGGCTCTTCAAAGCACCTACTATTGAGAACAATTCGCTTGTGCTGTACGTCGGAGGAGAGTTATGCAGTACTCAAGAGGAATGCAAACAAAAACAAGCCGAAGCAATTCTTGCGGAGTTGGCGAAATACCTTGATGAGCAAGTACTGCAAAGTCAGGGAGCTGCCCTGGCAACGCCACTGCGAAATCTGATGCAGAATTACAAAATCGAAGAATCCAACCTTTTTGCGACAGTTCGTACTTCGGAAGGAACCTTCTATCAACTTTGGACCAAAGTAAACTTCGATGCTGCCTTACTCCGTGAAGTTAAGAAGACATACTTGGTCGGCCAACAACCAGCTCGAATAAGAATCGTTGGCCTGAGTTTGATTCCGATCATGGGAAGCCTGCTCGCAATTCATTTAGGTGCAGGCTATATGACCCGAAAGAGCCAAGCCAAATAAATCGGTAGTCACCGAAAACTTTGTTGCTTAAACTTGTCGCCGTTACAGAACCAAATCGCTCAAGACAACTTCCCGCGAGGGTGTTAGAATCTGTAACCGCTTACGAGTCATTCACTCAGCCACAATGCATTACATAGCTGCAGTCGGGCCCAATTATGTCGTCGGATATATCAATCGCAGACCAACTACTTATCGAGCGGGTACGTAAATCAGATCCGCAAGCCTGGTCCGAGCTGATTCAAAGATACGAAGGACGTTTGCTTGCTTTCGTCGAGAGTCGAGTTGGCGATCGATCAACTGCTGAAGATATTGTGCAGGACACATTCATTGGTTTCCTCAATAGTCTTCCGAACTTTGATGGAACGCGCCCACTCGAAAGCTACCTGTTCGCCATTTGCTCATTCAAACTTACCGATCATCTCAGAAGAAACGGCCGTAGACCAGCTATTATGCTCGGCCATACACAAGATGAGCATGGTTGGTCACATGTGGCCGGAAATTTCCGCGGTGCTAGTTCTGTTGCCAGAAGCAGCGAACGTCGGAAACTAGAGGCGAGAGCCGTTCTCGATGCATTGAAAGAACAAATATCCAAGTGGAAAGAAAAGGGTGATTGGCAGAAGTTGATGTGTTTAGAATTGCTGTTCGTGTGCGGTGAGACGAACAAGCGAACGGCGGAACTTCTGCAGGTTTCCGAACAGCAAGTGGCTAATTGGAAAGCGGATTTTGTAACGCGAACGCGAACTCTGGTCTCGCGACAGAATCTCGACGCAGAAGTTTTTCCCGAACTTCAACAGAATCAATAACGCCGGGGATCTCGACCATCTTCTGTAGTAGCCGTGTGATACTAACGAGCTTTTGATACGCAGCGGTGCATACTACGTAAGGGGCGATGCAACCAATAGCTTTAGCCACTAAAAAGCTACAACTGCGCTAGCTACCCTTGAGCAACCAGCGCAGCATCCTGAGGTGAACGCCATCAAAGTCGTTCCTCGGCGAGCTATGTTATTTAGCGGCCGATGGATGGAGGATTATCCACCAGGAAGTCACGAGGACCACGCACCGTGTAATAAGGATATGCGGCAGTCGCGCCCTGAGGTCCACCAGGAGCGGCTTGGGCGTGATGAGGATAGCGACTGTGGTCCAGGAACCGTTGGTAGTCGGTTCCACCTCGCTGCCAACCTACGGTACATGGGCGGCAACCTAGTGCTCCGCCACATTGGTTGCAATCACGGCGAAGGTTGTGGTGGCACCCAACCGATGCCAAACATGCCAACACGGACAGAGCCAACAAGCAACGTTTCATAGTCTGATTCCCTTCGACGATTCGACGACAAGTCCAACTTGTTGTGTTGAATCGGCGCTCTACGTTGCTCAAGATTGATAAAATCGTTGTTTTCAGGCTCAGAAAAGAAATCATGGGATGTTTCTTTTTACTGACCGGCAAGCACAACGCAAACCTCCCTTTTTGACATTTAACGCCACCGGAGCTCGATCTTATTTGCCTTGACAGCCTCGCGGCGGTAGCATCGAAGGTTTTGAGCACCCCCGGCCTTCCAGCTCCCAAACGCCCCAGACTCTCACTTTTCTTCCTCGTATGATTGACTTCAATGGAATCGCCCATCCCATCCTCGCGCCGTAAATTCCTTTCCAGCCTGGGCGGAGGTTTTGGTACTGTTGCTTTTCATGCCTTGGTTCATGGCCTGAATCGTTCAGTTCAAGGAGTTGAATCGCCTAATTCCTCGAGCTTACGAACTCGACGAATTGATCCATTGAATCCTAACCAAGTGCGTCATCCCGACTTCACCCCGAAAGCAAAGTCGGTAATTTTTCTCTTCATGGTTGGCGGCCCATCTCAAATCGATACCTTCGATTACAAGCCACTCTTGCAAATACTTGATGGCAAACCAGTCCCCAGTTCGATACGACAAGCTGTGGAAAATACAAAACATGCCAATGTCTTCCATGGCTGTGAAGATAAACTTATGGCCAGCCCCTATCAGTGGCGGCGGGCAGGCGAAACAGGGAGATGGGTCAGCAATCTTCTACCCTTCACCTCACAGCATATTGATGACTTATGCCTTATTCACTCCCTGCAAGCTGACTCTAACAATCACGCGCCCGCCAGCTATCAGCTTCATACTGGTGATGTTCGCGGCGGCAAAGCGAGCCTCGGTTCATGGGTAACTTATGGACTTGGTTCGGAGAACCAAGACTTACCCGCTTATGTGGTTCTCTTCGATGCCGGTCCGCTTGGAGGTGCTGCAAATTACACCAACGGATTTCTTCCTCCAGCTTTTCAACCCACGCGTCTCCGCGACAAAGGCTCTACCGTTTTGGACCTGCTACCAACTTCCGATTTCTCCGCAGGACAGCGAGCAAGTATTGATCTTATCAACCAATTAAACCTAGAGCACAAAAAACGCGTCGGTGACTTTACCTCCTTGGATGCGCGCATTGCCTCATATGAGCTCGCCTATCGCATGCAATCATCCGCGTTAGAAGTTGGTCAATTCGAACAAGAAACTGCCAATACTCATCGGCTGTATGGACTTGATGCAGCCGAAGAGAGAACTCGCAGTTTCGCGCGCAAGTGCCTCTTAGCAAGGCGTCTTGTCGAACGCGGGGTACGATTTGTTCAACTCTATGACATGCCCGACAAAGATGGCTGGGATGCACATGCGAAACTTGTCGAGAATCATACTCCACGTGCACGCTGGACGGACCAGCCCATCGCGGGACTACTTACCGATCTGAAGCAACGCGGGCTTTTGGACGAAACCATTGTGATCTGGGCTAGCGAGTTCGGTCGAACTCCTATGATGCAGGGTGATCATGGACGTCAACATAATGCAGCCGGCTTTACAATTTGGCTCGCTGGGGGCGGCTTCCAAGCTGGAGTATCTATTGGATCTACCGACGAATTAGGGCTTATGGCAAGCGATCGCCCCCTGCAATTTCGGGACCTGCATGCGACACTTCTAACGGCTCTAGGTCTCAACTTTGAAGATTTATTTTTTGACGTCAATGGTAGGCAAGAACGAATCACTGGTGTTGCAGGCTCTGCCAAACCGATCCATGAAGCCCTTGGTTCACCCTTCGGCTGACATCCTTTAGCTTTAATACCGGAAACCTTAAATTTTTAATCTCACGAAGAATCATGTCAGACCATAAGCAATTCATACAACGACAGCAGACACTTCCCAACGAATGAATCAACCGCTTCTAACACTTCGAATTTCAAAATAGATTTGGCAATGCTTAAAGACCAAAGCTTCTATCTCAAACCGTTGTCAAGACGAAGCCAAGATACTTGGGTCGCTGGGCTATTTTTAATATTTCTATGCTCGCTATGCCTAAGCGCGTCAACCCATTCCTCGGTGGCTGCCCAGACGGATCCGGAACGCGAAACGGAAGTGTTAGCTACATCTGCGGTCACAATCTTGCGAAATCAATGTTTTTCCTGTCATGGTGCCGACAAAAATGAAGGTGGCTTGAGAGTAGATTCCCGAGAATCGGTGTTACAAGGTGGAACCCAGGGAACAGCGGTCGAGCTCAATACTCCGCCACGATCGCTACTGTTACAAGTCGTGCGAAGCGAAATCGAGGGTATGGAAATGCCCCCGAAAAAGCCATTGTCAAAAAAAGAAATCGACATCCTCGAGAAATGGTTGAGCACCGGTATGCCTTGGCCTGCGATAGGCACTTCTAATAGTTCATCCATGACAAAATCGATCAGCCGGGATTCGGCTTGGGTAGATCCGAACAACCCGGCACGAATTCGTTGGCAGGGGGAGCGACTCGATCATTGGTCACTGCAACCCATCGTCGCTAACCCAACTCCAGCATTTTCCGAGGAGATATCTCATCTGAGTCATTCGGCTCACAACCCCATTGATCGGTTCGTGGATGCTTATCGACATATTCACCAACTTCCAACTTCCCCTCCAGCCGAACGTCGAGTCTTAATTCGCCGACTCTCCATGGACCTTACAGGGCTTCCTCCAACAGCCGAACAGGTAGCAAGTTTTGTCCAAGCGGAGGATGCAGATTTTTATGATCGGGAAGTGGAGCGTTTACTCGGTTCACCTGCTTATGGGGAACATTTAGGAAGAGCTCGTCCGGGTTTTTCTATTTCCTAATACCCGGCCGGACTATAAAGTATAAGGAAAAAAGAGTAAAAACATCACCAGTGAAGACACCAAACGGTGGAAAATCTCTTTATCC
>JAUMAI010000366.1:0-9149 GCA_032116775.1 Pirellula sp.
TTATAGATACCGCCTGACCTAACGCGACGAGACATTCCAGGCTTCCGCCAACACCGCCCAACTGACCGTAGGCACGTGGAGGCAAATCTATTCTGCTTGCCACATGCCCATCTGTCACTGTCTGAAATGCTGACGATTTTTCAGAATGTTATGAGAACCTCTTCCCGATGCTCCATTACCAACGCACTTAACTGCTGTAACGGTTGCATCGATTCATCCTGATCAACCAACAAACACCCCCTTATGGATGGATGAGCGTTAGTGCTCGGATGTGCGTTGGATGGCAGGAAGCAAGCAAAAGTTCCAAATTGGGCCAAAGATGTCGAATTACACGACAGAAAAACAAACATCCACCCAAAACTACTACACTGCAGATAGGCGGTTTAGTTCGCCAATAATAGACAGGACATCCGACGACGTTACCGCTCCATCGCCATTCACATCCAAGTACGGAAGGGGAGGGGGATCTTTTCCAGGTATCAGATAACGATTCCCGTAAGCGTTGAGGTTATTAATGATAATCAGTGCATCCATCGAATTGACGGAATTGTTATTGTCGGTGTTGAAGCGGTTAACGGGATTCTGCCACCAAGCCTCATCGTTATCCGCTAATAACAAGTCAACCGCGGAAGTGTTGACGCCCATCCCGCTAGCCCGAAGTTTTACGGTCAGCGGCCCTTCAACGGCGTAGTCGTCCACAACTGAAAAGTCAAAAGTTGCTTCTTTTGCACCGGCAGGCACCACGATCCGCTCCGGAAACAATAATTGTTTCGGCTCCGAAGCGCTCAATGAAATCTCATATCCACTTGGCGGTGCCGGAAAACTCAATTGCAGTCGACCACTGCTTTTATTGTTGGTGCCATTCTCAGAAAGCTCAAAATTCGTCACCAACAATTCCAGCGATTCTGCATCTAACACTCTTATGGAAGTACTTGCATCGTCGTATCCCGCAGCTTGTGCCCGCAGCATGACGTCAATCGCCCCATCCAGCTCAGCATCGTCCTGCACATCCACAATAACGTCAACCGAACTTTGACCTACAGGTATGGTTACAGTCGCAGGGAGTACGATTTCGGATAAATCAGAACTCGCTAACTGCAGTACTAACGGCAAGTTTTTATCGCTATTACTCCGAGTCAGCGTCCAAACAACTGAGCCTACTTCGCTATCTTCGGAAACACTTTGCAAATTCAACAGGCCGCTCAATGTCTCATGATCCGCCACCAGAACAGAAATCGATTCCGTGGCCAATCCACTAGCGCTGGCACGCAACTGAACCTGAATCGCACCATCCAAAAGCAAATCATCGATCGCGTCAACTGCCACAACCACTTCACCAACTCCAACAGGCAAAACAACAGTAGCAGGAAGCTGAAGCTCTGAGGTATCGCTGGACTGCAAGTTGACTGTCAAAGCGGCTGTTGTAGCCCCAATCCGCCGAATCGAAAGCTGGGCAGCCCTCGCACCTTCATTTTCTCGAATGGAGCTTTTTGAAATCGCTAACTCCAACCTTGGAGCAGGCTGAACTGTTACTTGAAATGTGCGTTCTGCTGCCCCTCCATCATCATCTAAAACCGTAATCTTCGCGTTGTAGTTTCCAGGTGTCGAATAAGTATGAAGACCGTTGAAGTAACCTGCGGTGGCGACACCAGAGCTTCCCATTTTCTCGATTGTTGCCGTGCCCGTATCAACAACCGATCCATCACCCCAATCGACGCGATAGCTGAACTTCTCTTGCGTTGGCGGACTAGCTGCCGGGTTATCAAATCCGAGGTCAGTAAATACCCCGAGACGATTTAAATTCATCGCAGTACCCGCGATCGCTGTTTGGTTTGCCACGACCTGCAAGACCGGATTCGAATTGGCAATCGAAATCGTTTGGCTCCATCCGGTTGAACCGAGACCACTTCCGGATAAAGAAACAAGCACCTCAAAGCTTTGGTTATCGGCAAATATATGGCTCGCCCTAATGTTGACATTCGGCTCAATCAACACCCAACCCACATCCTGTAGGCCGGCCAAGTCGAGTCGCGTGGCAAACTTTCGAACTCCTTTGGCTATGCTCGGATCCATTAAGGTTTCGGAAGTTCCATAAGCCGTTCCATTGGCCCAATGCACCCGCGCGGAATCGAGCGGAATGTTTCCTCCGGTTCCAAATTTGGCTTTCGCATTTGGACCAGTAAACTGGCCATTACTGACATGACGCGACCAACTTCCTGCCGTTCCGAAACCGAGCAAATGTGAAAACTCATGTAAGGCTGCTGCTAGAAAGTCGTGCTCATTAGCATCCAAACCTACGGTCTGTTTGCCAAAATGCCACGAGGCGGTGGATTGAAAGGCGATTGATCCACCCCATGGCCCGAAATCGGTTGGCGTTGCGGCTAATGCTCCCACCTGTCCCCGCCCGCGAACGGTATCAAGAAAACTTTGAGTTCCACTGGCCGAGTAGCCACCGATAGATGCCAAGGCTAGCGTCGAGCCCGATAAGGGTCTGGCACCGACGAATACCACCATTTCATTGGCAGCAACAGCCAGATTGTTTAATTGATGTGCCTGCCCAGTAGCCGGATGCTGAAACGATGCCGTCCAACGATTGCTTCCAGAAGGCGTTATCGCCGTAAGATTGTCCGCGAATTTGTTGACCAGCATGTCGACCGCCGCTTGTAAAATATCGCGACGTGACTGCTCGGCGAAGAAGCCTGAAGAATCTAAAGAGTAATCGATGCGAACGCGTAGTGGACCTGAGCTCGGTGAATTAACAATGGTGACGGCAGATTGACTTCCATCGCCCCAACCTGCTGTACCGCTAACAACGCCACTCAATCCTGAGGAATCGATGCTGCGCTCGATGGTTAACAACTCACCCTCAGTCGTAAGTAGATATCTTGTTTCCAGTGTCTCAAAAAACACACTGCTGTTTCGATATCGCTTACCACGTAGCTGATCGACTCGACGATTCAACATCTCGCGACCTCTTCGATAGAACGCTCCTTCGGTTACCCCAACGTTATACCGCCGATGCGACCAATCAAGCCAGCGAAAAAACGATGATTAAAAGAGGTAACGCCTACTGGCAATCTTTCACGATCGGACCCAAAGACGAAGCGCAAAAGAATGCGCAAATGCGCAATGCAGTTTCATTACACATCAGTTCGTCGACGTAAAGCCTGCTTACTGACGCTCTGGGCTGCCGAGGCCTCTTGCGATGAGGAACGTCGAAGCCAGTGTGGTGCTTTCAAAATAGATTCCGTCGCAGTCTCTGGAGCCCTCTTCACTGAGCCACCCACATCTCCCAAGTATTCTTTCTTCACTTTCTCATGCTGCAATACTTGCTCAGGCGTCCCTTCGCACATGACCTGGCCTTTGTTGATCACGTAGCATCGATCTACAGTTCGCAGAATCTCCATTGCAGCATGATCCGTAATGAGGATCGCGATCCCGGCCTCCCGCAATTGATTGATGGTTCCACGAATACTTTGCACCGTCACCGGATCGATACCAGCATAAGGCTCATCGAGCATAATGATCTGCGGATTAGAGACCAAACAACGAGCGATTTCCAAACGCCGTCTCTCTCCACCGGAAAGCTTTCCTGCCTTAGAACGTCGAATTCGAACAATATCAAACTGCTCAAGCAACTCCTGTGTTCGCAAGCGACGCGTCCGGCGATCCACACCCAACATTTCGAGCATGCTCGAAATGTTTTGCTCGACAGTAAGCTTGCGAAAAACACTCGCTTCCTGGGCCAAATATCCCATATGCCCTTCACGAGCCCGACGATACATCGGCCAATTCGTCACATCCTGGCCACTCAAATAGACATTGCCTCGATCTGGCATGACCATACCGCAGGTCATTCGAAAACTGGTTGACTTTCCCGCCCCGTTGGGACCGAGCAAGCCTACGATTTCACCAGGTGCAACACGAAATGACACACCATCGACGACTTTACGACTACCATAGGATTTTTGTAATGACTTTACTTCTAGCACATCCATGTGCTTGCCCTTTATTTAGCAATTCGGCATTCCATAGACGTCTCTAAGCTGCTGTCTTTCAGCCGAAACGGTCCATGGTATTTTTTATATACCTAGCGAATCAATCCCATCCGTCGAACATTCGGCAACAACATCACTGGACGATGTGGCCACAACAAGACCAGTGCTTTACCAATCAATACTTCCCGTGGAACGTAATGCCTGTTCCAACTGCGAGCATCGGCGCTAGCAGCCGAGTTATCACCCATTGGGAAAAACTGATCTTCCTCAAGCCGGAATGAACGAATTCTTCTCAATTGGAACAAACGGGTATCTTTCCAACTGGTTGGCGATCCGTAAATCCAACGAATGATACCGCGAAGCATATCGGACTCATTGATTTCCCCAGAACGATACGCTTCCTGAAATGTCTTACGCACTTCCGGATCGGTGAGCGTAGGCAGCAGCGAAAACTGATCCCAAGGATAGTCGGTGTAGGGATAAGGGCGAGGGTCAGGCACGGCAATGTAATAAACATCTCTCCATACCCGCACTCGCTTGATTTTCATCTTGCCGTTTAGAACTGCAATTCCTATTGGAGCAGCATCCAAAGGGTCCTCTTCAGTCCAATGTGGACGTTGGTCGTTTTCGCTCAAGATCCCTTTCAGGTCGAAGTAAGGAACAACCGAAAACTTAACCTCGCTGCCATTGATCCATAGAACCAATTGGTTGTCGACGTTAGCAAACTTCAATCGGTACTTCCCAGACTTGCGTACCGCCGTATTAGCCTTCGGTTTCTCCGTAGCAACGTTGCCAGCGGCATCCTTCCAAATCGCTAACTCTTTGCCAGACTGAAAAGCGAACAATTCGGCAGCACCCGTGGAGATGTTGATACGACACTGAAGATGCACGCCACATTCAACCAAATCCAACCAGATCTCAGACTGCTCACCCTCGACTTCAACTTCATATTCACTCAAAAGATCGCTGACCCAATGATTCCCATCTTCGCTCTCCAAAGGACTTTGGCCTAAACCGATCGGAGCATTCGGAGGAAGCCCTTGATCGGGAAATACCCCACCCTTGTAATTAGCGAGAATCTCTTTGCCACCGCGTTTGTAAACCGCCTCCCGCTCCGTGTGTAACATTGCGTTGTACGCGGCAAAATCGGTGATCAAAGTACTCGTGTAAGGATCGACATCCAATTTGGCAGCAGCGTTATCCTTGATGGTTCGCCATTCTTCAAGCGAAGGAAAGCGATGATAATAACGTAGCCAAATCGGTTCCTTGGAGGCATTCGCAGAAGCATCTACCTCAGCTTCCCATTGGTTGGCATCAAATGTGATCTTCCAGGGCTGCTGTTCCACTTTAGGCCAGGGCTGCATATTCGATGGCCAGCCAGCTTTCACTAAGTCGGGCGAAATATAATTCGTGTCGAAGACAGGCTGCTGCAACGTTTCTACTTTATCAGCAGGTTTGCGTGCCATCACGTAGTTGCCTTCGGCAGGTTCTTTATCGACAAAGGGACGCACATAGATGTCACCATGCTCAATTATCAAATCCTCGTTGGGTTTTCCCACCAGTCGTTTGATGTAATTAATCCGTGCATCTTGGGGATACTTAAAGACGATCACATCCCAACGTTGCGGATCGTTCAGCAGATAATTGAATTTGCCCACGACAATACGATCGCCAACAACCGTACCGTCCGAACTCCAATTTCGCAGATCTAGGTTCTTCTGCGAGCGACACAGAGGACAAATGCCACCGATGACGACATCGTTGGTAAACAAGCCACTGTTTTGATCAAATTCCAAACTCGCGCCAGCTTGGAAGCTGTAGCCGCAATCGGGGCAAGCCATATCCTTATGAGCACCCATTAAGGTGGGAGCCATAGAACCGGTCGGAATGACGAAGACTTCAGCGACAAAGGACTTGAAAAGAAACGCTAAGACCAAAGCGACTATGAATGACTCAATCAGTTCGCGCCACCCACCGGCACCATCTCTGGCTTCAGGCTTTTGCTTTTTGGCAGTCGATCCGGCCGCTATCGAACTCAAGCTATCTCTCCCTAGGAGTCGAGAAGATAGTTCTCGCTATCTTCATCCACGTCAAAAAAACATAGACCAAGTGAGTGCTAATCCAACGCTCCAGTTCAGCACGACTCAAAGCGATGCCGTCAAGAACTGCGTGGCTTCGAATAAACGACTCTTTCAAAAGGCGATGCCTACCATCGCTTGTAGTCCGGAGTCCCTAACTAGAACTCCGTTCTAAATACGAGCACCCCAACCGGACTGCTTTGGACCGCAACACGCCCAGGCCACAGTATAGGCCACAGGCTCTATCGCGAACATGCGAGTTCTGCTCTGCGCATCGCTTCCATACTTCGCTGCAAAATAACCCCCACGCCTGGGCTATAATCAAACACTTCGACCGAAACCCAACCGTCGTAGCCAATTTCTTTCAAAGCAGCGAAAATTGGCTCAAATTGCACTTCGCCCATGCCAGGCCCCAGGAGATTGGGGTCATTGGCATGAAAATGAGCTAGCAAATCGCGATTTTCCTTGATAATTTCCGGGATCGGTTTCTCATCGGTGGACATCGCTTTGACGTCGAGATGAAGCCTGACCTGGGGAGAACTGACCTTATCGATTAAAACACGAGCTTGGCTGGCAAAGTTTAAAAAATTCCCTTCACCAGGTCCAAGGGGCTCAACGGCCAAAGTAATCTGATTCTTCTCCAACACCGGTGCCACCAATTGCAACACTTCAGCCGCGTTCTCTAAAGCCTCTTGGTGGGTCATGCTGGGTGGAAAGTTGCGTTGGACCGGTGAGCCAAGCACCATGACATTCCCCCCCAAATCGGCACACAGATGCACTAATTCTCCGAGATAGTTCGCTGTTTTGGTCCTAACCTCACGGTCGGATGTCGTTAAATGAAATCCTTCCGTTTTGGCAAGTAGCCAATGCAAGCCGACAATTTGCATCCCTTCGGTTTCCGCCAAGCGACGGACTCGAGACCGTTCTGCCGCAGGAATAGAACTGGCATACGGTGAATGACTCGGAGCGAGGGTAAAAGGGGCAATTTCTAGTCCGGTGTAGCCTAGTGCCAAAGATTCCTGAATCCCTTGTTCCAACGAGCGATCGTGAAACAGTTCATTGCAGATGGCATAACGAAACATGAACGGCCTTTCGGAATTGGAACTATGCACAGGATCAAAGATTTTTCACAGCGGCGAGATCTCGCGGGGAACCTCGATTTCGAGGCCGTTCAAAGCACTCTAGCTCCCGTCTGTGGAGTACCTAGAAACGCCTAATACTGGTATGCTTAATTTTCTTAAGTTTAAGGAATTGCGACTCGGTTTCAGTCGCCCCTCCACTTTCCCCAGCTCAAGTCAGCCGCCTCACGGAAAACAGTGCCTATCATGACAACTGTAGACAATTTTTTCGATACCCTTCCTGCGCAACTTTCTTCGGCTGGTCCGTTAGCTGCGGCGACCCAAATCGTAGACTTCTTCCGACACCAAGGAGCCTATCATGAACTCTTTGAGGCCCTGAAGATGAAAGCTCGACTTGAGCTCGGCCTACCGCCTGTCCCTCCCGGTCCAGATGAGGTACTCGGGCCAGTTATTACCGACCGACTCGAACGCTCTCTCATCGATGCCTGCAGAACCGTAGGCCTACTCTTGCTGGGAGATGGTCGTATTCGTGAGGGTTGGATGTACATGAGACCGGTAGGGGATCGTCAGGCGGCCGCTGATGCCCTGGCAACCATTCAACCCAACTCAGAAAATTTAGATGAATTGCTCGAAGTTCTGGTGCATGAAGGAGTCGATGTTGCTCGCGGCTATGGGCTATCACTTTCACAATTGGGAAGTTGCAACAGCATCACGCTCTACGATTCTACGGTCGCTTATAAGTCCAAGGCGGATCGACAGGCCGCCGCTGCGTTGCTAGTTCGCCACATCCATCGCGACCTGATGAATTCGTTGAGAATGGATGTGGGTCGGCGCGAAGGTAAGCCACCATTAGGCGAAACAGCCGAAGCGATCCTGGCAGAATTCCCAACCATGCTTAAGGATGGATCTTATCATCTTGATACAACGCACCTTTCTTCGACTGTCCGTATCGGACGAGTGCTGGAAGAACCAGCTCTCTTAAAGCTCTGCTTGGATATCGCACAGTATGGTAGAAATCTGCATCCGCAGTTTCAGTATGCAGGTGATGAACCCTTTCTAGAGTTCTACCCTAACTCAATTGCTTTTTATCGCACGCTCTTAGGCCAGCATGTCGAGGCTGGCTTAAGGCTGTTCCGCAACAAAGCAGAAGCTCTCGACCCGCGCGAACAAGGCACGGCAGCTATCGAAACTTACATTGATCTACTCAGTCGCATCGGCCGTCATCAAGAAGCCTTTGATACTTTTATCAAGATGATGCCTGAAGGAGTCCGTCCGACTGGAATTGCACCTTCGCTTTTAGAATTGTCTCAACGAATTGGTTCCTTTCAACCAATGCTCAAGCATTGTCAAAGCAAAAACGATTATCTCGGTTTCGCTGCCGCACTTCTGCAATCAACCAGTAATGCTGTAGCAACCGCTACCAACCAGCCAACATCTTTAGATGGTGGAAAAACCTCTTAATTCCTCGCATTTGAACTCTAGCAATTAGATTATCAATTATGGGACGAGCCTTTGAACCATCCGATTGGTTGAGTGACATTCAATCGAGTAACTGGGATGTTACAACCGCAGGCGAAGGACCTAAGGGTAAACTTCCTCTGACAGACCAAATGCTGCGCGAACTTCCTAGCGGCGACCTATTTGGCCTGACACAAAACGCCGGCATGGGCTGGGATGTTCAACGCATGCTGGGTCCACAGTTCCTTTTGCTCAGTACTCAAGGTGGTATGAGAGCCGAAAATGGTTCGCCAATCGCTTTGGGATACCATACAGGTCACTGGGAAGTCGGTTTGATGGTCCGCGCCGCAGCGGAAGTTCTGAGTCATGCCGGAGGTGTTCCGTTTGCAGCCTACGTCAGCGACCCCTGTGATGGTCGCTCACAAGGTACAACTGGAATGTTCGACTCGCTCCCGTATCGCAATGACGCGGCAATTGTCCTTCGCCGACTCGCCCGTTCGCTACGCGAAGATCTCCCCCGAGGAGGTGATCTCGCG
>JAUMAI010000366.1:9159-22253 GCA_032116775.1 Pirellula sp.
ACGTCAAGGTGTGTTAGGTATCGCTACGTGCGACAAAGGCCTTCCAGCGATGATGATTGCATTGGCGGGTTGCTCGTTCCTGCCATCGGTCGTCGTTCCCGGTGGAGTAACACTACCTCCAATTCAAGGTGAAGATGCAGGAAAAGTTCAAACCATTGGCGCTCGCTATGCGCATGGCGAGATTTCTTTAGATGAAGCTGCGGAAGCTGGTTGTCGAGCCTGTGGTTCTCCCGGCGGTGGTTGTCAGTTCTTGGGAACCGCAGCGACCAGCCAAGTAGTGGCTGAAGCACTCGGGATGACGATTCCCCATGCTGCATTGGCCCCGAGTGGTCAGCCTGTCTGGCTGGAGATGGCACGCCAAAGTGCCAATGCCCTTTGGGATTTATCTCAAAACAAAGTGACACTTCGTGATATCCTAACGGAAGATTCTCTCTTTAATTGTATGGCGGTGCACGCAGCCTGCGGCGGCTCTACCAACCTCTTACTGCATGTCCCAGCGATTGCCTTTGCCGCGGGTATCACACGCCCCACAGTCGATGATTGGGCACAGATAAACCGTGCCGTACCTCGCTTTGTCGATGTGCTTCCCAATGGTCCTATGAATCACCCCACGGTTCGTTTCTTTCTTGCCGGTGGTGTTCCCGAAGTCGCTTGGCATCTCCGAGAACTCGGGATGCTTAAAACGCATGCGAAAACTGTTAGCGGCCAAACCTGGGACGAAATCCTAGATCAGTGGCATGTCTCACCGCGACGCCGTGCCCTTCGCGAATTACTGCAACGTCGTGATGGTATCGAGCCAGATCAAGTTATCTTGCCTCCCGCGTTAGCGAAGGAAAAAGGTCTTACCAGTACCGTCTGTTTTCCGCTTGGCAATCTTTGCCCAGAAGGCTCTGTCATCAAGGCTACCGCAATTGATCCTAGCGTAGTCGACGAAGATGGAGTTTATCGTAAAATTGGACCCGCTCGCGTTTTTACGACTGAGCGAGAAGCAGTCGCAGCAATCAAGGGAAACCATCCAACTCCAATCAAAGCAGGCGACGTCTTAGTCTTGGTCGGCCGCGGCCCGCTTGGTTCCGGTATGGAAGAAACTTACCAAGTAACTTCGGCACTCAAACATATCCCCTGGGGCAAACATGTTGCCGTTTTGACTGATGCGAGATTTTCAGGTGTTAGCACGGGTGCTTGCATCGGACATATCGGCCCCGAAGCGTTAGCTGGTGGACCAATCGGCAAACTCCGCGATGGCGATGAAATCGAAATCATCATCGATCGCAAGTCACTCACAGGCAGCATCAATCTGATTGGTGTTGGCGAAAGCCGACTGTCCCCGACCGATGCCGATCACTTATTGGCCAGTCGCACGCTCCACCCCAAGGTCAAACCAGATCAACACCTTCCGGATGACACTCGACTGTGGGCTGCTTTACAACAAGCCAGCGGTGGAACCTGGGGAGGATGTGTTTACGATGTGGATCGTATCATCGCCCTGCTGGAAGCTGGAAGAAAAGCACTTACTTAAAAACTAAGATACCGCTTTCTAAAGTTTGCCCCCCGCGATCTGTGGCCAACGGCCATGAACGTGTATTTCCGCGCGGGTCAATTCGGTGGAACTGCAAACCGATCTGCATGCCTGGACTTAGCGGCCGATCGCTTATGGCTTTCACGGGTATCGCAATCTCACTGGTCCAGACCCGATCACCGTGATGCTGCGCGACAAACCAGCGAGGGTTCCAACTAATTCCCTGCCAACATTTATCGCGAGTCAACCCCCGCTGATCCACTTCAAATTCAAAAGCGGAACTTCTATCGCGATCTAAGTCAAACGCTAAACAAAATCGATCATGTCCCAACAGGTTACTGTCGTATCCTCGCTTTTCGCCCGGCTTCGCAGCCGATTGAGTCTCGCTGCCTTGACACTCAATCAATACAAACAACCACTCAGCGTCGTAAGCAAACTGAATCTGCGTCGCGATCACTCCTGCTTCAGCATTAGCCGGTATCAACGAAAGACGTTCAGTCTCCTTCCAGCACGAGTCTTCTGCTTTACCATCTAAGAGCGGTCTTTCCTTGGCAACGCCTGCTGTAACACCTTCCAACCCTCGTAACCCAGCCTTCGCACCTACGTCAGGTAGACTCGCAACCAAAGCATTAGCTGGTTTATTACTCGATCGCTTCTGTAACTGATCCAATTCGTATTGAGCTGCCTGCTGCAAATTTCCGAGATACGTTTGTTGTGACAAACGACTTAAGCCGTTTTGAACTTCTATCGCCATCGGAGAATTGTCTGGAAAGCGAGAATACCAACTCGCTAGCGATAAAAGCACATCCGGCTCACCAACTAAAACAGGATGACGCATAGGTAGCTGTTGCACAATCCAAGCCATCAGTGCCGCTGTCGGCAAACCACTACTTTGCGAATTCGGCTGTGCGACGCGTTCCTGCCCCTTATCCAATGCAGAAGAATCCAATACAGAAGTTGTCTCAGTGGGAACGGTGCCCCCTGTCCGACGATTAGCTCCGGTATCAAAGGGACTTGCTGGAGGATTATCGCTATCTTCCGCAGCGGCAGTCACCACCATCGATGATCCAGTTTGCAACTGATTATCATGGACGGATTCACTTCGCCAATGATTGACCTCCGCAGATCCGGCAACTGTCAGCAATTGCTTCCACATTAACTCAGCCGCTCCACAATCGGGTTGACGTCGAATCACAGCTTCTGCTACGACCTGCCAACGCTGCCAGCGTCCCTGTTCATGTAAACGCTCAGCTAGCCAAATATCCGCGAAATCAATTTCATCTTTAGTCAACGTCGCCATGACATCACGGTACGCATCATTCCAAATTGCATCTCGAATCTCCTGATCGCTCGCCACGAGACGATCTAGTGATCTCCGGCGTGCAGCGCTTCCTAGAACGATTTGCAGACTCCCCTGATGACTTAAATCAACTTCACGACTTGCTTCGGTACTCGCAATAAACCCATCCATCAAGCCATTGCCAACGCCTTCTTTAGGATTATCTGTGTACAACAGAAGCAGATGTGTATCATTATATAAATCAAGCCTTTCATCGACTAACGTTGTAGCTCGGTGAGTCACATCGGACAGTAACATCCCAGCCTGCTTCAATACCTGCTGTCCACCTAATTCGAAGCTTTTTATTTTTACATCTGATATAGCATAGATTTTATGTAACCGATCATGCCTATCGCGAAATGGCTCGCGCCTTATTTCTTGGCGAGAACTCTCCGTAGTCCTTGAAGCCCTCAGGATATTCTCTTTAACAGAATTTTTTGACTTATCGCCTCCATTGCATACGAACACCAATTCCGGGCGATAAATATTTAACAGTCCTTGATAGTACCTCTCAACCTCGCCGTGATGTATGGGCGTTGGGTTAGCAACCCCTGAGGAATCAGTTTGAATCGAAGGCTTCTGTTGAAAGACTACCTGAGAAACCCCAACCGCTGCTGCTGCTGCTTCAACTCTTTGCCGCCACACAGAACGATTATAAGTTGCTCTCGAATCCTCCTCGAAAACAACCAAGGTCGTAATACGTTTCAATTCAGTGGCGCAATATGCAATAGCTCCCCAGGGAATATAGGTAGCTTCCTCAGCTAGAAAAAGTGCTCCAACACGTGAGCCACCTGGTCGCTGAATCCACCATGACTCTCCACCATCTCGCGTTGCCAAAATATTACCTAGCTCGCCGATAGCCCAGCCACGATTTCCATCAAGGAAAACTAACTTTCGAATCGGCAAACTAAAGCCTGTCGCGATCTTCTGCCAAGTGTCACCGTTATCGAGCGTACGATAGACTGCATCACCCGCTGAATTCGCTAGCCACATCCGATCAGAAAAACCAGCGACAGCCGACAAACCAATAGCAGACTCCTCAAGTTTTATCTTCGCTGCCGTTGGCTGTAGAGTCCCAGTAGCCAAGCGATAGCCTTCTCCGCTCTGACCTATGGCAACCATTGCGTCATTCGCTTTGGCGATATCCACAATTCTATCGCCGTCGGGTATCACAAGTCGCTGCTGAGCATGTAGCTCCCAGTGCCAGAGTGAATCAGTGCGATCAATTCCAAACCAGCCAGATTGCAGTGGTATGAGTTTTCGATACTCCTGCGATACATTCGGCGCAGGTGCCCAGGTAAGCCCCCCATCCATGGATTCAAAAACACTGGAGGAAAGATGCGTCGACCAAGACCCCCAGCTCAATAGATTACCACTCTCGGTTTTGGTGATTCCGAATAATGCGGGTAGAAATGGTTGTGAAAGAAGTTGCCATTTCTTGCCACCGTCACTTGTCGCCAGGATGACGCCGCAGGAGCGATGCGAAAAAGGCTGGACCTGATAACCCACAGCCCAACCACGTTGAGAGTCCACGAAGTAAATGCCACGCAGTGGACAGGTAACTCCAGACTCTTGCGACTTCCAACTCCGACCGCCATCATCGCTTTTCAAGATCAGTCCACGATCTCCAACCGCCCATACATGGTCGGAAGATAGCGCATATAAGTCATGTATCGCAGCATCTTGACGCTGAGCTGCCAAAAAGCTGTCGTAAAGCTGCTGATTGAGAGTCACTTCTTGGAAAGCGAGCGCCGGGGAATTGGCGACAGTCAATTGCCATAGCCAAATCAACCAAAGGCTTAAAGCAAATTTCCCGTGTGACATGTGCTTGTCATCCATGAGCAACCGACGCTAAACCGTTTTCCATCCGCGGTTTCAATCATCCTTTAGTAAAACGAATTTCGCGATTTGGATCCACTGCAACAATCCTCGGTTGCCAGCAATTGACGCAAAAACGAGGAAGATTCATGAATGTTTTCATGCTAGCAATCTGCATTTTTTTCTGGGCAGGCATTCCCTTGGTAGGCCAACCCAGCTATTCGCTCGGGATCTGATCCACCAATTCCATCTCACTCCACAAGCTGGGATTCTCCTCAGCAGGTAAATCTCGTCCGACGGTCAAAGCTTGCCAGCCGAGTTCTCGATCTGCGATGGCGTAATGGAACCCAAGTCGCGGATACTCCAGTGGATCAAAACCCGTCAGGGCGATACTAGAAATACCAACCATTAGTTGATAACCGTTTCGGGCTAAACGAGAACGAAGTTGAATCATTCCACCTGCGACTTCATGGGGATTCTCTTTCGCTCGAGCAATCGACAGCAAAGCACCAATCGGCCGATCCTGCCTCGGTCCGCCGCCCATGGCAGTGAATACGAATTGATGACAGAAACGCGTGGCTCTTTGAATACCAGGCGAATTGCGCGTATCCAGCCACAAATAAAAACCGTCGCTCTCATCAATACGAGTGGGGCGACACCACGGATATTGAGTTTTACCGGTTACCGTAACTTGAAATACGAGTCCTTTTTTACACCATGCGCCGCGTAGTTCACCGAACGACTTATTGCCGCACAAGCGATCAATGCGAGGTAAGACATACCCTGCGTTTAAATTCCAATCTCCCGCCAGAGGATCTACATCTGCCCGATACATTGGAAGGCTGAAGCGAAACAGAAGTGCCGGATCAACAATACGGTTCTTATTAGCTGAATCCATCAATGACATATTAAAGCAACTCCACTTGATCCATTGAGTTGTTTCGACCGGTTGGATAAGAGTCATAATGTCGATCACGAATCTCGACCGGTCCAGCCTTCAACACCGGAGCTAAAGCTTCTCCAGTGTAACTTCTTAGCTTTTCTTTGACTTCTGTATCCGGGGAGACTTTTTTCTTCCGCGAGGACTTCTTCTCAGGCTGTGCGTATTCGACTAATTGTTCAGGCGGTCCAGCGAAGACAACATATCCTCCCTCCATACCAGCTTCGGGTCCCATATCGATAACCCAATCTGCTGTTTTGATAACATCCAAATTATGTTCGATCACCACAACCGTATTACCTAGGTCGACCAGTCGATGAATGACATTCAAAAGCTTGGCAATGTCATCGAAATGAAGACCAGTGGTTGGCTCATCTAGTAAGTAAAGTGTTCGTCCGGTATCCGGACGGGACAATTCGGCCGCAAGCTTAACACGCTGAGCTTCACCGCCAGATAATGTTGGGGCAGCTTGTCCTAAAGCGACATAATCAAGCCCCACATCCGACAACGTTTTGAGAATACGTGAAATCTTAGGATGATCGTCGAAGAGTTTTGCCGCATCGTAGATCGGCATCTCGAGCACTTGATGAATCGAATGTCCGTGATACTTTACCTCCAAGGTATCTTCCGTATATCGCTTTCCTTTACAGGCATCGCAAGTCACCCACACGTCGGCCAAGAAGTGCATCTCAACCTTCAATTGTCCATTGCCTTCACATTTCTCGCAGCGACCACCTGGGACATTGAAACTAAATTGCCTTGGAGTAAATCCGCGTTGTACTGCATCAGGCAAAGAAGCAAAGAGGTGACGAATATGCTCGAACACTCCGGTATAGGTCGCAGGATTGCTCGTTGGGCTAGAGCCTAGCGGCGATTGATCCACCGCCACCACTTTATTGATAAAGCTCAAGCCTTCCAATTTTTCAAAGGCCCCAACCTTACCTCCATACCGATGTAAAGCTCGTGCTAATGCAGGATACAACACATCATTAACTAGCGAGCTCTTGCCGCTACCACTTGGCCCGGTCACTGCGACAAAAGCCCCGAGTGGAAACGACACGTCGACCTTTTTCAGCGTATTCTCGCGAGCCCCGTAGACGGTGAGCCAATTGCCATTAGGAGATTCCCAGTCTCCCGAACCCTTGGTAATCTCAAACATTCTTCGATTGGATGGTACAGGAATCCCCTTTGTGCCAGCGATGTAAGGCCCCGTCACCGAGCCTTCGATGGTCCCTATTTGATGAGGATCACCCGCTGCCACCACCAAGCCCCCGCGTCGCCCACTTCCAGGACCAAAATCACGCACTTGATCCGCACCAGCGATGACATCGCGATCATGTTCAACCACCAACAGTGTGTTCCCAAGATCTCGCAACTTATGCATCGCTTTGATCAATCGGTCGTTATCTCGCGGATGAAGACCAATAGTAGGCTCGTCCAAAACATACAGAACGCCGCAAAGACCACTGCCCAGTTGGCTTGCTAAACGAATACGCTGAGCCTCTCCTCCACTGAGCGTATTCGCTGTGCGACTCAAGCTGAGATACTCCAAACCAACATCTAGTAAGAACTCGGTTCGTTGGCATAACTCTCGGATGAGTTCACCGGCAATTTTCCGCTCTCGTTCGGTCAACATCCAATTAGTAAGCGTCTGATGAAGCTTGCCTAATGGGAAACGAACTAGATCTCCGACGGTGAGCCCTCGGAATTTTGCGGCGGCTGCATCTTGGCGTATTCGACTTCCATTGCAGGTCGTACAATCGATTTCCGCCACAAACTTTTCAAGACGCATCCTAAGCACTTGGCTCAGTTTGGATGCCTGTTCGAGGGTCGGGTACAACCCCTTAAACTGAAACCGAATTGACGAGGGAGACCCTTCCGCTTTGCACTCAAACCATTGATCGCCACTACCAAAAAGCAGCCAGCGACGCTGACTCGGCGTGAGCTGTCCCACTGGAACATCGACAGGAATGCCTAGTTGCTCCGTCAATGTGGACAACATTGCCTGCGATAGTTGTGAATCAAGCCCCGGCCACAATTTGCAACCACCCTCATTGAGTGATTTGCTGCTGTCGAGCAAGGAATCAGGATCTGTACCTGTCTGAACACCCAAGCCTTCGCAGGTTGGGCACCAGCCCAAGGGCGAATTGAAAGAAAAACTATGGGGTGTTAAAGGCTGGAAACTACAACCACAGCCAGGGCAGGCCAACAGCTGATTATGCACCACCGTGTTCCAACGCGGCTCAGGTCGCTTCTCGTCAACCTCAGCCACGATCATCACACCCGCACCCAGCGCTAAGGCTTGCTCAACGCTCTGAGCGATACGCGATCGCGACGATTCCTGAATGGAAACACGATCAATGACCACCTCGACTTTATGATCATCGGTCTTCTTCAGCTTCGGAGCTTCATCAAGAGGATACGTTTTCGAATCGACTCGCACTCGAGCATAGCCTTGTTCTCGCAGTTCTTTCCAAAACTGTGCCAAGTCTTCTTTGTGCTCTAAATCGATCGGAGCCATTAAATACAAACGCGTGCCACTCGCATAAGACATCAACTTGTCTACAATTTGATCGACTGTTTGAGTGGTTACCGGCACATCGCAGGTGGGACAGTACATGGTGGCCAACCGGGCCATAAGTACTCGCAGATAGTCATAAATCTCGGTGACAGTCCCCACCGTACTGCGAGGAGAATGACTTAGATTCTTTTGTTCAATGGCAACGGCGGGGGAAAGACCTTCAATACGGTCGACCCGAGGCTTAGGCATCTGCCCGATGAATTGTCGAGCATAGGAACTTAAGCTCTCCACATAACGACGCTGCCCCTCAGCATAAATCGTATCCATAGCCAAAGAGCTCTTGCCGCTGCCGCTTGGCCCGCAAAAAACGGTCATTTGATTGCGAGGAACCGTAACATCCACTCCGCGCAGATTGTGTTCCGTAGCCCCCTCAACGGTTAGCTCACGCAGTTCCGACATTTCAGCTGCCGATGGCACGCTGGCTGGAATGGGTTCGCTTTCTTTCTTTTTCTTGCCTTTGACAGGTTTTGCCGGCTCCGGAATAACCAACGATCCACCATCGAGATGTCGCCGCAAAGATCGTCCCGTCGCCGATTGTTCGCAATTCGCAAGATCCATCGGCTGGCCAGTGAAGATGACTTGTCCACCACCTTCACCACCTTCAGGACCAAGATCGATAATCCAATCCGCCGTTTTAATCACATCGAGATTGTGCTCAATCACCAAAACCGTATTGCCACGGTCGACCAAATCATGGAGCACCTTAAGCAATAACCGGATGTCTGCGAAGTGAAGTCCCGTTGTTGGTTCATCGAGCAAGTAGAGTGTTCTTCCAGTACTTCTTCGACTCAATTCGCGAGCCAGTTTTATACGCTGCGCTTCCCCTCCAGATAACGTTGGCGAGGGCTGTCCCAAATTGAGATAGTCCAGTCCGACATCGTGCAAGGTCTGTAACTTTTCAGCGATTCGAGGAATATTTTCAAAGACAGACAAAAGCTGACCGATGTCTCTCTCCAAGACATCGGCTATTGACAAATCTTTGAATTTGACTTGCAGAGTTTCTCGACTGAATCTCTTTCCTTCGCAAACAGGACAGGTGACCCAAATATCCGCCAGGAAGTCCATTTCTAATTTATTGGCGCCATTGCCTTCGCAAGCCGAACAACGTCCACCCTCGACATTGAAACTAAAACGACCAGGCGCGTAGCCTCTGCGTTTGGCATCTGGTAGCTGGGTGTAGAGATCTCGAATCTCGTCGAAAACCTTAACATAGGTACCAGGATTACTGCGTGGTGTTCGGCCAATGGGACTTTGATCAATCTCTATAACTTTGTCGAGATGCTCAATTCCTTCAAACCCACGATGTTCCCCTACAGGCAACTGAGCTCGATGCAAAACGTTTCGCAGATGGGGCGAAAGGATATCACCGATTAATGAACTCTTACCGCTCCCGCTAACCCCGGTAATGCAAACGAATTTCCCTAACGGAATGGAGACGTCGATGTTTTTTAGATTGTTCTGTGTTGCCCCAAGTAGTTTTAAGCACTGTCCGTTACCGGCACGCGTCGTTTTGGGAATTTCAATGGACTCAACACCGGAGAGATATTTGCCCGTAACACTTTTCGGATTGGCAGCTAGCTCAGAAGCAGTTCCTGACGCTACCAACTCTCCTCCACGGATCCCAGCACCAGGACCAAAATCTAAAATTAAATCCGCGGCCCGCATCGTATCTTCATCATGCTCAACCACCAGCAATGTGTTGCCGAGATCACGCAATCTTTGCAGCGACATTAACAGACGATCGTTGTCGCGAGGATGCAAGCCAATCGACGGCTCATCTAGCACATACAAGACACCAACTAAGCCAGATCCTATCTGGCTGGCTAAGCGAATACGCTGCGTTTCTCCACCCGACAAAGTTGGCGCAGGTCGGGCCAGTGTCAGATATTCTAAACCGACATCGAGCAAGAACTTCAATCTCGCGCGAACTTCTTTGACTGCTTCTGTCGCAATCAACCACCCTGTCTCATCCAAGCTCAGTCCGGCAAAAAAATCTGCGCACTGACTTAGGGATAATCTCGATACATCTGGCAAGGAACGCCATGGGCGCTCAGCGAATGCTGGCGCAGTGGACTCCAATCGCAAGAATCGCCCCTGGGCACTTAGGCGATCGCCATGACAAACATCGCAAGTTCCCGTAATGATATAAGGGGCCAATTCATCGCGAAGATAATCCCCTGCAGCCCTATAGCGGGCCATGAGAGCGGGGATGATTCCGTGAAATTCACCAGTGCGATACAAAGAACGTGGTCTGGTGGTCGTCGCCCCACGAAATTGAGTAACCTCAGGCACACTGTATAACCAGCCATGCTGTTGCTCTGGTGATAAATCGACCCAGGGCGTGGTCAACATCGCTCCACGTTTCATGCGGAAATGCTGCTCAAGCGCTAAGGCTATCGATTGGATTTCCGCTTTCTCATACTTTGCCATCTCGCTCCACGTACCCAAGGGAGCGATAGCGCCTTGTTTGAGCGATTTGGCTGGGTCAGTGATGATGCGACTTGGGTCGAGCGTTTCCCTTTCGCCCAGACCATCGCAGGCCATGCACATTCCCTGCGGACTGTTGAAACTCAGCATTTGCGGTGACGGAGGTGCAAAGCTCGTCCCGCATTGAGCACAGGAATATTGCAAAGAAAATACTAAATCATGATCAGCGGCTGCGGTTTGCGATTCCTCGCCTCCAGAGCTGCCTGGGACGGTCGCTTCCGCAGCAACCAGCATCGTCCCCTCACCCAACTTGAAGGCTAGATCCACAGCTTCAGCCAAACGCGATTTGCTTTTGGGCTCAATCGCGAATCGATCGATCACAACCTCGATCGTGTGACGAATCTGTCGCTCGAGCTTCGGTGGATCACTCAACCGAATCACTACCCCATCGACGCGAGCGCGAGCGAATCCTTGCCGTCGAAGATCTTCAAAAAGATCCTTGTATTCACCTTTCTGGCCGCGAATCAGCGGTGCTAAAAAGAAATAGACGACTTGAGGATCCGACAACCCCAACAAGCGTGCAACAACTTGGTCTCGAGTTTGGGATGTAATCGGTTTGTTACAGGTGGGACAGTGACCGCGACCGACACGAGCAAATAGCACACGCAGGAAGTCATGAATCTCTGTGACCGTACCGACCGTACTGCGAGGATTGTGACCTACCGATTTTTGGCTAATAGAAATAGATGGACTTAACCCACCGATGTAGTCCACATTCGGCTTAGGCAACTGTCCAACAAATTGTCGCGCATAACTCGACAAACTCTCTAGATAACGGCGCTGACCTTCGGCGTAAAGTGTATCGAAGGCCAATGAACTCTTGCCGCTACCACTCACTCCAGTCACGCAAATCATACGATTGCGGGGAAGAGTAACGTCGACGTTCTTGAGATTGTGCTCTCGCGCGCCGCGAATGACGATATACTTCGTCGTTGCCATGACGATCCTTCTGACCAACCCCGAAAGGAAGAACCCGGCCCAATAGTATGGACCAAGCCCGAAACCAAGCCCTCCATTGTCTCATTCTGAAGCGAAATTGCGACAGGGGGGACGAAGTTCTCTCAAGGATCGCGGCGTAAATCGGTACCTTCTGGGAAATTTGCCTGCAAATACCAGACTTTCCATTCCCCCTCGTCAAATCGATAATTGACGCCGGGATATAACGCCGTCAGGGCTCCCAGGACCTCATTATTAGAAATCGACTCGATTTTTACCTGGTCTTTTTGGCCCTGTCCCATGGTAAAGGTGCCATTTGAATCCGTTCCGTAGTTCTGATTAGGAGAACCCTTGACCACTCTTTTGTGCTCCGTAACAAGAGCTTCAATCAGTGGCCAAGCGTAAGCGGGGTCATTCAAGGCACCAAGAGCTCGAGCAGCAACATTCACGTCGCGATTGTTGGCACTGGTCAATAATCTCAGGTACGCACGCCCTGCCTCTTTAGGAGCTTTTTGTACCACCACATCTAATGCCGCTTCGCGCACTTTTTGATTCGAATCCTTAACGCTCGCGTTGATGAGAGCCTGGACTGCCATGGGATGCTCCATTTTACTGAGCAATGCTACCACTAAGCCCCGAAACTCAACCGGATTGTTACCATCCTGAAGCTGTTCAACCAATGGTCCAATCGCCATTGGGTCAGCGATTGCCTCGAGCTTTGCTCGAGATTTGGCGGCTCTTGGACCGTTACTGTAGACGTCACTTTTCCAAGCCTTAATGTCACGCTTCCACTTCGTAATAGCTTCTGTATTCGCTTCCTCTGCTTTGAGTTTCTCTATCTCCTCAGGCAATCGCCACTGCGATCCATCTTTGATTCTTCCACGTCGCGCCATCAGAACGTCGCGATGTACCCATTCCTTGCCATCCTGAAGAAAATCTAAAGCGGCCCTCGCCGCAGTGTGATTGGGATCTAACTCGATTACGCGCCAAGCATGCTGATATGCGAATGAGGTCAAGCTATTTTGCTTGCACCACTGATACAAGCCCCAATGTGCCTCTGGCGTTTCCGCGAGCTTGGCCAGTCTCTGCAAATACTCTTCTTCCTCAGGACGACTATCCTTCTCGAGATCTACTTTCGCAGGATCTAAAGCGACGCGTACCCCAGGAGCTATGGCAACCTCAACGAATTTCTCCCCGGACGAGGCCTTTCCCAGCAGCGTGCTGCCACCCTTAACAACCACCTTCTCATCGGCCACTGCGACCAAACCTAACCCCACCAACGCCAATACACTCCAACAAAACGGAGATACGGCACTAATCCACCTCGATGTCGAAGCCATGCCAACCAAGAGATGTGGACAATGGGCCATCATTTCATCGCGATCTCGAGTAAACATGGCTTCCATATTACCTGTCTTCGAATAGGCGTTATCAAATCCAAATCGGGTTCAGCAAGTCGAGGCTTTTCCAAACG
>JAUMAI010000367.1:0-3862 GCA_032116775.1 Pirellula sp.
AGAATGATTGGCCAATGACGCTGCGGCGCTACTGCCGCAATCCAGTAGCCAATACCATAAACACCGACGATCATCCCAATACACTGCCACAATGATGGATAGTTCGGTGGTGCGACATCAAGCCATTGAAACAGGGTTAACGGTGAAAGAATGACGAAACATCCCCACAGCAAATTATAGATACCCGCCGCTCGCAAAACCCAAGTCATCCATGCCGGGACGCTGGAAACTCTTTGTAAAGCGTTTGCTTGCTCAGCCATAACCCTTCTCCATTCCGCGATCAACTAACGCAACGTCTCGCGTTGCCTGATGAAAGCATTCAGCACAGAACATTCAGTTTTGAGGCTCACGATTAGTAACCTCTTCATCGGTCCTGCTAAACCACTGCCCATCTAGATACTTCTCGATGGAAACTTCTCGCCATGAGGCTGCGGGAGCGGACGTGCGTTTCTCGCTCTCTACCGGGACACCACGAATATTGTAACAACGAGCCAATCATGAACTGCCAGAGCTGGGGCAATCGTGATGCAGCAACATCGACACCTCGATAGGAACTTGCCGGTCGGCAATAGTACGTGGCAGGTTAGAGCAGGAAGTCACAGCGTTGGCTGTTTACTGCGTTTGCGGACCGAATTTTTCAACAAGGCGGCAGCCTCCATGAGCGGTAACTTTTTTATTCTTGGTGCGGGTGGGGGTATCGGCTCCGAAGTTGCTCGGCAACTGAAAAAAGCGGGAGCCAACGTTTTCTTAGCAGGCCGTTCTGAGGCCAATATTGTGCCACTGGCCCAGGAACTGAACGCTCCGTTTCGAATCATTGACGGCACCGACTGCAACCAAGTCGAACAAGCCATTCGCGACGCAGAGGCAGAACTCGGAGGATTGCAGGGAGCTGCTAACCTGATCGGATCTGTGTTGCTCAAGCCTGCTCACCTGACATCGGCGGTGGAGTGGGGTAATGTGATGACGACCAATCTAACCTCTGCTTTCGCCCTGGTTCGTGGCGCAGCCATGAGACTTAGCCCCGAAGGTGGGGCCATTGTTTTAATGTCCTCGGCGGCTGCGCAGATCGGACTCGCCAATCATGAGGCGATCGCCGCCGCCAAAGCGGGTATTGAAGGCTTAGTTCGCTCTGCGGCAGCAACTTATGCCTTCCGAAACGTTCGAGTGAATGCGGTTGCTCCTGGCTTGGTCAGAACAGCAATGACCGAGAGAATTTGGAACCAGCCCAAAGCCGCTGAAATGTCCAAATCCTTACATCCTCTCGGCCGATTCGGTGAAACCGCCGAATTGGCTCGAGTTGTCTGCTTTCTACTGTCCCCTGAACAGTCTTGGATCACGGGTCAGGTCTTGGGAGTCGATGGGGGACTAGGAAAGCTAAAGACTTTACCGAAACCGACCTAGGCTGCCGACTTAAAGTCAAATTCTGAAGCATCCATCTACCCTTGAGCTGCCATCCCGTCTACCATCCGGCGGGAATTGCGGTATCTTGTGCAAACTGCACAAACACCCCTGACCGATTAATGAGTAAGTAGTCTCGATAACCTGCGACTGTTTGTCGCGGGCCTAAAGATGCTATTGAATGAATTGGTTTGCGGGTACGATACTGTCCCAATTGCGGGAGTATCTTCAGCAAGAGCTTAGGAATTAGGCCTTTGACCATGAATCGTTTTCTGTTCCCTAGATGGGTTAACAAGTTTCTGCTGGTTTTAGGGATGATGATCCTTGGCGGCGGAGCTTATGCGGGCGCGTTGTTCATGGGTGCTACCGACCCGAAAACGCTAAATGTTGGCTACGAGCCAACTCAGCCCATTCCGTTCAGTCACAAGATCCACGCTGGACAACTGAAAATGGACTGCCGTTATTGCCACACCTCTGTGGAGAAGGCAGCTCATGCTTCGGTCCCTCCAACCTCGACGTGCATCAACTGCCACAGCCCGCTGGAAAAAGCGACTGGACAACCGGCCTTAGCGGCAGTTCATCCAGCCAGCAGCAAGCTCAAAGCTTTGCATGAGAGTTGGGAGTCGGGTGATTCCGTTCCTTGGACACGCATCCATCGCTTGCCCGATTTCGTTTATTTCAACCATTCCGTCCACGTAAGCCGCGGCGTGAGCTGCGTTACTTGCCACGGACGTATCGACAAGATGGATGAGGTATATCAGGCCAAGGATTTGTCGATGACATGGTGCGTCGACTGCCATCGCCATCCTGAAGCCCATTTACGCCCAACCGAGTTTGTTACCAAACTCGATTGGAAGCCAGAAGGCGATCCGGCTGAGCTAGGTGCTCAGTTGAAGAAAGAGAAAAACATCAATCCTTTGACCAACTGCGCGGTTTGCCACCGATGACACAAGGTTCCGATAATAGATCCGTGTACTGGCGTAGTCTTAGCGAGCTAGAGAATACTCCAGAGTTTGAGCAGTTCATGCATCGGGAGTTTCCCGTTGCCGCTTCGGAATTCCCTGATGGGATTTCGCGTCGCCGTTGGCTGCAATTGATGAGCGCCTCGATTGCGCTTGGCGGTTTTGCTGGTTGCCGGTATCAAACTGAGCAATTCGCAGCCTTGGTCGGAAGAAGCGACCAGCGACTGCCTGGCATTCCGATGATGTTTGCCACCAGCTTTGAGTGGGCCAATCGCCCCGTTCATTTGCTGGCCGGTAATGTCGACGGACGTCCTCTCAAGCTGGAGGGCAACGCTCAGCATCCCATCTATGCCAACGTAGATCCAACCCCCACTAGCGACGGTAAGGCAGAAGCCTTCGCGGCGGCAGGTACAGACGCTTACACCCAAGCGTGCATCTTGCAGCTGTATGATCCCGATCGTTGCGACAAGGTTTCGCAACGCGAAGCCGCTGGTAAAGATGCAGTCGAAACCAATTGGGATGCACTGGAACGCGCCGTTCGCGATCGATTGGAAGTCATCAAAGCCAATGCCGGTGGATCGCTTGCAGTATTAGTTCCTCCCACCCGATCGCCAAGCTTGCGTCGCATGCTCAGCGAAATCAAAGGCATGTTCCCTCAAGCCACCTTTGCACGCCATAGCATGGTGAGCGATCGTGCATTCGCGGCTGGCGTGAAGCTGGCTGCTGGACGTTATGCCGAGCCGCTGTGGCACCTAGAGAAAGCTGAGGTTATCTGCAGTTTGGACAGCGATATCTTTTCGCAAGAACCTGCAGGCATGGCGTACGCTAGACAGTACTCTCTTGGTCGCGATCCACGTCGCGGTTCCATGAGCCGACTCTACGTCGTCGAAGGCCAATATTCGATGACGGGTGCCTCAGCTGATTCGAGACTTGCTATTCCAGCGAGTCAGATCGGTGCGTTCACGGTCGAACTCGAAAAACGAATCGACAAGAAGTTGGCAGAAGCTGCCGCCGACGATACCCACGCTGACGATAAAACTTGGGACGAACTCGATATCGCCGGACGAATCGAGAGAATGCTCGATGTATTAGCGAGTGACTTAGTCGCTAACAAAGGTAAGTCGGCCGTTTTGGTAGGTCGACACCAACCTGCCGAAGTACAAGCCGTAGGTTACCGCATCAATCAAAAACTAGGCAATGTCGGCGTCACCTTGGACTTGCTCGACATTGCAGATGATCAAGAATCTCTAGCCGCCATTTCATTAAAAGAATTGGCCGACAAGCTAGCTGCAGGCAGTATCGAAGACCTATGGATTCTCGGTGGTAATCCCGTTTATGGCTCAGCGACCGAACTTGAACTAGGCAAGAAAATTGCGTCGGTTGCTCATTCGGTATACCTCGCAGATTACGTCGATGAAACCGCTGCTGAATGCCGCGTTATCGTACCTGCCGCTCATCCGCTGGAAGCATGGGGTGACGTGCTCGGCAACGATGGCACTTAC
>JAUMAI010000368.1:0-798 GCA_032116775.1 Pirellula sp.
CTGGTTGAGCAGCGTCAAACAAACTGGAAGATTGGGCCTCGCGGTCACGCCTTGCATGCTCTCGCCCTTTATCAAGAGCGAGTTTTTGGTGTGAAGCCAGGGACTCGCCGCCAAATGGCGACGACCGCGACAAAATCGCAGCGCCGCTAGCGGGGAACCCCGCTTGAGTTAGGGACCGATTTCCTGGATAACCAGAAGATGTAAGAGTTCTGGTTTCCGAATGCTCGAAAAATCGGTGAGCGACAGTATGCAGCAAAAATTTACCAAGCAATTCGCCGCCTTGGCGGAGATGGCCGGAGGTTTGGCTCTCCAGTGCGAGGCTGATGCGTTGTTGGTATTGCTCGATGGGGAAACCGATTGGGAGAAACTGCGAGAGGCAGTTTCTCCTCAAATCGAAAAGATTATTGTCGCAGCCGACGCTGAGAAAGATCTTGATGGGGCAAAAGAGGCTGGCCTAATTCCTATCGTTTTGAATAAAGAGAAGTCCCCGCTGCTCGAACGATTGCAGCATGCCTTGCTTGAGGCTGTCGCCGACGAAATTCTCAAAAACAACTGTGACGTTGTGGCGCTGTACAGCGGATTCGAACATGCCACCATCGATTCGATAAGCATCATTCGCTTAGATGATCGGATGCGTCGCTTAACGGCTCGAGACCTGCAGCGTCTGGAAAGCAGTGTACCGCTGCGTTGTTTGAAAGTGGCCATCGATTTAGCGGTCCAGATCGGTCGAGAAGGTCGAGAAGGTAAAAAGGTAGGTACTATCCTAGTTGTGGGAGATACTCGCCGCGTTCTGCAGCA
>JAUMAI010000368.1:808-17196 GCA_032116775.1 Pirellula sp.
ATTCCGGGTTTGATCCGCTGCGAGGCTATAACCGCCGTCAACGTAATCTCTTTGATCCGAAAGTACGTGAAGACATCAAAGAGATCGCGCAGATGGATGGAGCCTTTGTGGTTTCGCCTGATGGTATTATTGAACGCTCGCGGCAGATCATCGAAGTCACGCATGGAAACTTAGCACTATCGAAAGGGCTCGGGTCCCGACATTGGGCTGGAGCTGCGATAACCCAGCGGACTCGAGCCATCGCGATTGTCGTTTCGCAATCGACCGGCACGGTTCGGCTTTTCCAAAACGGCGAACTTGTGCTTCGAATCGAACCGATGGATCAAGCCGTCAGCTGGCAAGAATTTAACTATGAGCCACCTTCACCAGAGAATGAAGATTAGAATCGCACTGCGACGTTTATGATAAGTGCGATTCATTTCTACGGGATGGTAGATTGGACGATGGTAGATTTGACTGGGGGTTTGCTGGTTGCAAACGGACCTGTCACGCCGAGCTGAGTTTCGCGCATTGCCGAAGTTCAGCGATTTCTTGGGCCGCTCGAACGACCGCGTTTAGAGTTGTTGCTACCTTCAAGGTTCCAGTAATTAAAGATCTAGGCTGTGGAGATATGTTCGACCGGCGTCTGTATCGCTGGCGGGGAGTAAGCAAATCTATCGAGTTTGTACAAGGTCAGCGGGCAGAGTACGTTAATCGATGGGCTGATATTGCTGCTCACGTGCCCTACACTCCCCTGCCCTGTGAATGGCTGCTGGCTTGTGAGTCGCTGCTACCGACTTGGGCAAAGATTCGAGCCAAGAGATGGCCTGGAACTCCGATCGGGACGGTGTGAATCGTTCCAAGCCAAGGAGTAGCTGTGGCAGACCGAAAACCAACTTTGGGTGACACCATAGTAATTGTGTGTGAGGCAATAAACGTTGGGTCTGATGCCAAGCCGTGATCAGCATCCAAGCCTGTTGGTAAATCGATAGCGACGCGAATCGCGGAGACGCTATTGGCACAGCGTATTAACGTGGCCATAGGTTCACGTGGCGAGCCAGCGGCGCCTGTTCCAAGCAGTGCATCGACAATAAGGTCGCAGCTGTGAAGTATGGTCGTTATCTCAGAGACTTCTGCTGACGAAGTACCATCGGAAAGGGTCAACAATGCGGTTTTCGAACGCAGTAAGATTTCCAGGTTCGCTTTGTTGTCGGGCGATAATTTATTCGGATTGCCCACTAAGATATTCCGGACATCGAATCCCCAGTTGGAAAGATGTCGTGATATGACCCAGCCATCACCCCCGTTGTTTCCGGTTCCTGCGAGAATCACGATGGTTGTCTTTTGTTTCTGGCTTCCGGAAATCAAAAGTTGATCAATGAGACTCGCTGCATTTCTGCCAGCGTTTTCCATCAAGACCAAACCATGCATGCCATACTCTTCGATCGCCAGACGGTCGACCTCACGCGACTGCGCTGCTGTCAAGTAGATTCTAGATATTAACTCTTCGAGGTTAGGCATAATTCATGTCGCTTGCTAAACTGTCTTCTAAATTCACAGATTCAAGGTGATAATATTAGAAGATAAATAATCCATGAATAATCCTCTCACGAATGAATCCCGAGGAAAATAGCAATGCCAATTTATGAATTTAGCTGTTTGAAATGCGGCACTGACCAGGAGATTTTAGTCCGCTCCGAGAATGATGTGAAATGTGAGTCTTGTGGTTCGAGCAAACTTGAGAAGATGCTAAGTGTTCCGGCGGCTCCATCGATCGGCAGCGGACGAGATTTGCCCGTATGTGGTCCGATGCCAACCAGCCGTAGTGGCGGAGGCTGCGGCTTACCCCAATGTGGACAAGGAGGTTGTGCCGGGGGCCTATAGAAAGCTCGTAAGACTGAAAAAGAAACACCACTCCCAACCGTTAATGCTGGGGTGGTGTTTCGTGGCTCGTCTATGTCTGCGGGCCTAAGTATTTGGTCAGCTTGATTTGACGGCTTGTTAGGGAATTAAAGCAGCGGCACCTGTTACGACGCCAGCCTGCATCAATGCTCCTCGAGCACTCAGCGGGATCGCAGGGATCTGTCGAGGGGCACAGTTGCCTGGCCGGTAATAACCCAAAGCATACTGGCATTCTGACATCGGGTGGATTCCCATCTTGTAGGGAAGATGAGCAATATTGGAGAAGAAGTGAGCACTGGAGAGCACTGGCTGCACGAGTGGTCCAGCCGAATGGCCGTATCGTTCCAAGGCGACATCTTCAAAATAAAGCGGCTTGTGCATCAATTCGGACGATTTCCAGGTCATGGTGATCGGCGCGAATTGACGGTGATTCCATTGATCATCGGCCAGTCCACAAAGATGTGGTACTCCCCATGCGTCTGAAACATAGGCGACGTCAGCATCGCTTAAGTCAGTAACAAGGATCGCGACTTCTCGGCCTTCAACATCAAGAATTGCTTGATTGCGACGCCAATCAACCAGGCGTCCAACGGCTACAACTCTTCCCGATCGGTTTCGCCACGTTCTCGCAGGAGAGTTAGCAGCGAAATCTTTTTGTAATTCTTCCGTCGCTTCGGTCGATTTGGAGCCACGTCCAAATCTTGGAGTTACATCCAATTCGATGCGATCGATAGTATCTTTTTTCAAGCGCGAGCGGATCTCATCACAGGTGTAACCGGTAGGGCTGTTCTGAGGTGGGATCGCTAAGACATCGTCTTGGTCGCTTGCGGATAGCTCCATTTCGGAACCTGGGACTGTGGGCGGGGCGATGCCTGTGTTCTCAGGTTCTTGTAGGTTTGAATCCTCAATTGGCATCGGAGCACTCTCCGAATTGTTCGGCATCGGTGCCGGAGGTTGTAGACCAGGAAAGGGATTCGGTGGGCTCGTTTGATCTTCTGGGACTATCTCATTTGGAGGTGTAGTCTCTTTTGGAAAAGCTGGAATCGGCGCTGGTTCCGGAGTGGAGAGGGCATCGGCCGGTGGTTGGCTGATTGCCTTGGGTTCCTTTGCGTTCCCTACAGGATCGTTTTTAGGCATGATCTCAGCCGGAACCGTTGGAAGGGCTGGAGTTTTTTGACGGTCTCCAAACGGATCGAGCAGTGGACTGGGTGGGGCCGCTGTGGGCGGGACTTCGCTGCCGGCAGGTGGAGTCACTTGAGTAGTTGCATCCTGGTAGCTGGCTGAAACAACAGCGCTCGGGGCAGGTGCGTTACTGGTTCTTCGAAGTGTTATCGAAGAGTTCGTGGGCGATGTTGAAACACGCTTTGCCAGTTGTGAGTTTGCAGTGGCGCGATTACCGGTGAAGGCTGGTTGCGATCGATTTTCCGCAGGCTTGCTCGCTGCATTATCAACTGAGGATCGGGGGGAGGGGACCGCCACTTGGTAATCGGCTCCTGCTTTATTCCCAGCCGCTGTCACTTTGGAGCTGGGACGCCAACGTAGAACTGCGTTTGGGTCAGCGCTCGCAGAGGTTGTGCTCCGAGAAGTTGCTGAGGGATTTGATGTTTGGTTTCCTGCTCGCCACTTGACGTCTGAGGCGGAGATGGAACGCATCGAATTAGCTGGGACTTCAGCGCCGGGAAACGGACGCGGCCGAGCACCGAAATTCGGTTGTGCTGAACCGTTTGCGTTTTGGGTGGCTGATCGAAATGGATTAACGGGTGTCTGTTCTTGCGCTCTAGCGTTAACAGGCTCCAACGCTAAAAAGCTGGCGCCTACCAGCATGGAGTAAAAACAACGACGGGCGTTATTCCGGACTGTAGTTCGGAGCTTCTTGCGTAATAGCGATGTCATGCGGATGGTTCTCTTTGACGCTCGCGACCGATACTTGTATAAACCGCGCTTCCTTACGCAGTTGTTCAATAGTTTTGGCGCCGCAATAACCCATACCGGCTCGTAAACCACCGACTAACTGATACACAAAATCTGCCAAAGGTCCCTTAAATGGGACTCGCCCTTCGACACCTTCAGGTACTAGTTTCGCCAAGTTGTCTTGACCCGACTGGCGGTATCGTTCGCTAGAGCCTTTTGCCATGGCACCGATCGATCCCATGCCTCGGTAGGCTTTGAAGGTCCTACCTTGATACAAAATCGTTCGACCAGGGCTTTCGGCTAATCCAGCAAACAATCCTCCGATCATGCAGCTATGTGCCCCAGCTGCAATCGCTTTGGTGATGTCACCACTGTAACGAATACCTCCGTCAGCAATGATGGGTACACCAGTTCCGTTTGCGGCTTGAGCCGCGTTGTAAACCGCTGTGATTTGCGGAACTCCCACCCCCGAAATGACTCGGGTGGTGCAAATCGAACCAGGACCGATACCGACTTTCACGGCATCCGCTCCGGCTGCGATTAGATCTCGGCAACCTTCAAAGGTTGCTATGTTTCCGGCGATCACATCGATCGTCCAACGCTTTTTCAGGGCCTTGACCGTTTCGATCACATTGGCCGAATGGCCGTGGGCACTATCAACCACGAGCACATCCACTCCTTTACCGACCAGCTCTGCTGCTCGGTCCAGATCGAAAACTCCAATCGCGGCACCGACTCTCAAACGCCCTTGCTCGTCTTTGCAAGCATTGGGGTAGCGTTTCATCATGTCGATGTCACGAATGGTGATCATTCCTGTCAGTCTGTATGAATCGTCAACCAGTAAAAGTTTCTCTACCTTTTTAGCCGTTAAAATCTTCTCAGCTTGCTCAAGCGTTACAGTCCCTGTTGCTGTCACTAGATTTTCGCGGGTCATAACCTCGGAAATGGGCTGTTCGCTCTTCTCCAGAAACCGCAGATCCCGCTTTGTTAATATCCCCACTAGTTTGCCAAGGTTATCCACGATTGGGATCCCCGACACATTTTGTTGGTTCATGACGTCGCGAGCGCGAGAAACAGAGTCCTGCGGTGTCAGGGTGACCGGGTCGACGATAATACCGTTGGCTGACCGTTTTACTTTGGTCACCTCCTCGGTCTGAGCATCAATCGGCATATTCTTGTGGATGATTCCCAAGCCTCCAAGCTTGGCCAACGCGATGGCCATTTCGCTTTCGGTCACTGTATCCATTGGTGAGGAAAGCAAAGGAATCTTCAATTGAATATTGCGGGTGATTTGCGAACTTACATCAACCTCGGCCGGCATCACCTCGCTGTAGCGTGGTTCAAGAAGAACGTCGTCGAACGTGATGCCCTGATAGAGAAGTTTCTCTTGCATGGTGGTCCGTTAGGTTACATATCACCGTGTCCGCAACTCGCTGATTTTTAAATGAGGGGTCCTGGGAAGGTGGTTTTCTCCCCCTCTGCGGGCGACACGGTGTAGGCTGGTAAAAGCGGCTTATTATGGACTTATTCTTTTCATTTCGCAATTGACCGAAAACTGTTTTCCTAGCTATCAAACGACCATCTTGAAATGATAGCAATTACCGCGGCAAACACACCCCAACCAGTCTATGCTCCAAAGGGTGCCAGGCACCCAAGATAATGAGGTGCCAGGCACCCGTTAGCGAGCACGCGTCCCCATGGTGCCTGGCACCTTGGGGATGCTAACGGGTGCCTGGCACCTTGGGGATGAGTGCTCGGTCAGTGCTGACCAAGGTCAGGGGTGCTACGCCGTGGCTGCTGATGGGTCCGTAGCTGTCTGTGGGGCAGACGTTTCCAAAGCGGCGGGAAAAAGATCGGCTAAGAGTCGATCATCGGCGGGATCGATAGAACGAAGGTGTATGGTCAATTCATTACCTTCTCGGGACGCCATTAAGGTGAGTTGGTTTTCTGAACGGATTCTACTGGTCCATTGCTCAACATCTCGAAGCTTGATTTTCAGAGCGACACTGGGAAGGGTGTGTTCGGACCAAAGGTAATCGCCGATCGGTGTCGAGGTTTCGATTATTTCAACACTTTCAACCTCATGCCCCCCTCGGATTTGAAATGCAAGTCGGCGGCCTCGGTCGTGCAAATTGGCAACGCTATTTGTTAGCATGGCAGGTATGGGCAGCCGAAGCCAACTCTCAGGACTCTTCTGTTGCGTTAGAACAAAATCGAGACAGCCGGTGACAAGAGGGTGCAAAAGCAGTTTTTGTCGTATTGCTTCGGCGCGAAGAGCAGCCACTAGGTCACGATTTCCCAACACAATACCACACGCTGGACCACCAAGCAGTCTATCGCCCGGCACTATTATCACAGATGTTCCCGTAGCGAGTCGTTCTGCAATATTCGTGTGTGGAAACTCTCTGATACCGGCGTCATAAAAACAGCCGTCGAAAAGCACATCAACGTGAATGACAGGCGTCTTGGTTTTCAGCTTTCGCAAATCGTGAAATTGTGCCGCATCCCCTGAGGTGCTTTTGGGGAGACGATTCGGGCTTAGGTGCAGCATGCCGAGGCAATTACCCCGTAAGGCATTGGTGAAATCCGTCTCGCTGCAATGTGAGATAGAACCGATGGAGATTATTTTGGCTGTTGCCGCTTCTAGGCAGTTTCCTAAATGATCGTGTTCGCTCCAACTCACAAAATCACTACGACGCACAAGCCAACCATCGCAAGCTTGAGGCATATGTCCCAGCAATCGAATCGCATGCTCGACGCTTGGTACTAGAAGAGCATCTTCGGCTCTGCTCAATTCCTTTAGCATTTGCAGGCACTGTTGTTCGATCACGGTACTGTTGATGTAGCCGAGCATGCGCGCGGCTCGATCAGCAGCAGCTGCGGGAAGGGGAATGCCGCCCATGGCTGACATAAACAGTTGTCCCGTACCATTAAGCGAAGCGACCGCACTCGCTGCAGTGTCAGAGTGAGACCCAAGTGTCGATTCAAACCATTGCTTGGTTTGTTGCCAGAAATCCTGTATCTGCCCTGGTGCATTCAGATCTTGCCAGCCGAGCTTCTGTGCCGCTTCACGAACAGCGTTGGCAAGGGCAGGTTGATGGAGTAATTCCATCATTTTATTAGCAGCTGCTGGAGGTATTAATTGCTGCAATCCGTTTGGAATTCGGAACATGCACAAAGGTCCTAACACTTGAAAAAGTTCGAAGTTTGACTTTTTGCAATATCGGAAGTGTCGGCATACTGCAGGTTTGGACAGATTGCTACACTTCAAATTAAACACGACTCAAAATCCACACGACTCCCGATTTTGAGAACTAGGTTGGGAATCGCCCTCGCATTGTACCAGAACACTAGTGAGGGGAATGGCTGGGGGCGATGAAAAGCTTGGGCTTCCGAAATCGCTTTCCCTCAATCTACTTCTTTTCGATCTAGTATTAATCGATAGGTATTTTGGATTATTCATTCTTGGTTACCTCGTTGTCATTAAGGAAAGTGCATGAATCAGAACAATAGCGATGGCGAAGGCAGGAATTTATCCAGCACTAAATTATCTGTGGGGATTGTGACCGTTTCAGACCGAGCTAGCGGGGGAAAATATGCAGATCTCTCCGGACCTGCCATCGAAATGTACCTTCGCGAGGTGATGATGACCGAGCTCTTGATTGTTTCGCGTTTGGTTCCGGACGAAAGAGATGAGATCGAATTAGCACTTCGAGAGTTAAGCGACGTGGAAGAATGCGGTTTAATCGTCACGACGGGCGGCACCGGGCCTGCCCCAAGAGATATTACACCCGAAGCAACCGAGGCTGTTTGTTCAAAAATTATGCCGGGATTTGGTGAGCAAATGCGGCGAGTTAGTCTGCAGTTCGTACCGACTGCGATTCTTTCTCGTCAAACGGCAGGTATTCGTGGCAGATCGCTCATTATCAATCTCCCGGGTCAGCCCAAGGCGATTCGCGAGTGCTTGGATGCTGTGATGCCGGCGGTCCCTTATTGCCTCGAGTTGATAGGTTGGTCATTTTTCGAGGCTCGGTCGGAGAAGTGGACCGCATTTCGACCCAAAAGTGCTGGCGCTCCGCAGAACTAGCTCTTGACGGAAGAGGACAATTTAAGGGGCAGACTCCGCTCACCGCCGAACCAAACTTACTCAGCTGCGGAACGTTAAATCTTTAGTTCGCCGCAAGCTTCGACTCGTGTGAATTTCCACTCTGTGAACAATGACGATCCAAAAGATACAACTCAGCATTGCTCCGCTAAGAGAGAGACTTTTAAATCACCCGCTATATCAAGCGCTGGATGGTGAAGAAGTTCTGCGCCTATTCATGGAGCACCACATCTATGCGGTGTGGGATTTCATGTCCTTGTTAAAGAAATTGCAACAAGAGCTCTGCTGCACGTCTCTTCCTTGGCTCGCACCTTCTGACGGCGAGAGTGCTCGGATGATCAACGAAATTGTCTTGGGAGAAGAGACGGACCTCGCCGAAGATGGCAGGGTCGTCAGCCATTTCGAGCTTTATCGATCCTCCATGATCGAATTTGGATCCTCAACCCAAGGCATTGATAATTTATGTCGACGCATTTCGCGTGGTGAGACGGTCACCGATAGCTTGCAAGACGAAGCAATTCCCCGAGTCGCTGCCAAATTTGTCCAAAATACTTTCGCGGAGATTGAGCGAGGTAATTTGTGTCGCGTCGCTTCAGCGTTTACCTTTGGCCGCGAAGGTCTGCTTCCCGCGGTCTTTACACGCATTGTCGAGCAGTTGGCTCAAGGAGCTCCGGAGCGGTTGCGCACGTTTCAGTATTACTTGGCCAGACATGTAGAATTAGATGGCGATAGTCACGGTCCGATGGCTGAAAGACTAGTCTCGAGGTTATGTGGCCAAGATCCTCAGAAATGGCGAGATGCGGAGGAGGCTGCTAAGGCCGCCCTTACGGCACGTCTCGAACTTTGGGACGGTATCTACTCGGCTTGCCAAAACCTGCATAGTAGTTGTTTACCATAGCTATTTGGTTTACTTAATTATAGCGTAGTAGTGTCGGTTGTTTTGCGTGGTGAGAAATTTCTCGACCTGACCGGATCGGCCGGACGAAGAGAAAAAACAGCCAAAAGCAGGGTGATTCGACAGCCACTGCTGTGGCAATGCCTGAAGGTTTCCCTCACAATAGAGTTTGTGGCTAAAAGAGGTAGGTCAGTGCGTCGCAGAATGACTACTGCCCCGCTTTGGCTGCAAGCAGTTGTTAGCACCTGGAGACGGTTTTAGGCCCTGCACAGCGACCCTCGATACCTGGGACCAGCTCCGGGGTTTAAGAATTGCTGGTGCCCAGTGTCCGATACGCTCGTTGGTCGCGTCTGCTTCCTCAGTTCAATCCCACCCAAACAATTTTGATTCCAGTGCCGTTGCACCCTCGCCTGGATCGGAGAAGAGGTTTATGTCCGCGCAGAAGGACTTGCAAAACTTCGACCTGCGCCAAGTTGGCGGTAAGCTGAGCACCGGTTCGTACCGGTTTCGCCAAATGTTTCATCTGTCGATTGCAGTCGTCTGTTTCGTTTTGGGGTTCATAACGAATAGGCAACTCTCAGGGCAAGAAAACTCTTCGGCTGTTTCTGAATCAAGCGAAACGGCTCCCGATTACGTTTCGGTCTTAAAGCCATTTCTCACAACCCATTGTTCCAAGTGTCATTTAGGTGGTGAGGCAGAAGCTGCTATCGATTTATCGAAGTTCGAAGATGGTACATCGTTACTTCGAGAACGCATGATGTGGGAGCGAGTGACTGAGGTAATTACCGCAGGGACTATGCCTCCGGAAGACGCTGATACAAGACCGACGGTAGATGAGGCGAAAGCTGTTGCTAACGCCTTGGCTAATTACTACAGCTTTATGGATCGGACCGTGAAGCCGGATCCTGGTCGGGTGACCATGAGGCGGTTGAATCGTGTTGAATATCGAAACACCGTCCGCGATTTATTTGGTTTGGATTTTGATCCGACCGAAGAGTTTCCAAGCGATGATATTGGCCATGGGTTCGATAACATCGGAGATGTCTTATCCATCTCTCCACTTTTGATGGAGCGATACTTGAAGGCTGCTGAGAGCGTTGCCACTCGCGTTATTGTGGATAAGCCACCCCCGGTTGGCCGGCGGCATATGCAGGCTCGCTTTACTGAACCGGCAGCTAAAGAGATTCCCATGGACGGTTCGTTTCGTCTGCTGAAAAACAATGGAGAGAATGCGTTGCAGACCGGGCCGATTTTTACCAACTTCAATTACGTTTTTGAAGATGAAGGCGAGTATGAGTTTCGCGCTAGAGTGTTTGCCCGAGCTGCAGAGGGGCAAACAGTTGAGTTGGTAGTGTTAGCTCACGGCTCGAATTTAAAAGAAGCCGACAGTGATGAGGTATTGAATGTTTTAGTGGGTGACGTGAAGAAGCCAGCGAAAATTATTCATCGAAGTGAAATCAAAGGGCGTACTCCTGAGAAGTCTGAAGTAATTGAGGTTTCATTGCCTAAAGCAATCGGCAGAGAGCGATTGATGATCGCTTTAGTCAAGCCGCCAGATGGGGCACCACCTGTCGAGTTGCTGGTAGAGTACATGTCGCTTAAAGGACCGATGGACTCCCGTCCCCTCTCGCAGAAGCAGTGGTTAGCTCATCCTACGGAATTGCAGGGCATCGATCGCAACCGCCACATCATGGCGCGTTGGTTGCGCAAGATTTATCGACGTCCTCCCACGGAAGCTGAAATAGAAGCCTTGGCTCAGTTGGCGCTGAGCGAAGAAGCCGCGGGTACAAGTTGGGAGGGAGCAATGCAATTTGCTCTCCAAGCGGCTCTGTGCTCACCCAAATTCTTGTTCCGTGTAGAGTTGGATGATCAGCCTCAAAGCAAGGAAATACGCGAGATCGATCAATTCGCTTTGGCGAATCGTTTGTCTTACTTTTTGTGGAGCACAATGCCGGACGATCGATTGTTCGAGTTGGCTGAAAAAGGTGAATTAAGAGATCGACTCAGCGAAGAAGTAAAGCGAATGTTACAGGATGACCGTGCTAACAGCTTGGTCGATCAATTCGCCATGCAATGGTTGCAACTGCAGCGACTCGACCAGATTCAACCGGATAAGGAAATGTTTCCTGAGTTTACGCCCGAACTTCGCCAGGCGATGAAAGAGGAGACGCGGCAGCTGTTTTTGCACATCATTCGTGAGGATCGTAGCATTTTGGAATTGATTGATGCTCCGTACACTTTCCTCAACGAACGACTGGCAAAATTTTATGGAATTCAAGATACCCAAGGCAACGACGAACGCATCAAGAACGAGCCAAAGGGCGAGCCCATTCAAGGCAAGGAGTTTCGGCTAGTAAATCTACCAGCCGGCTCAATACGTGGAGGATTATTAACCCAGGCCAGCGTGCTGACCGTCACCAGCAATCCGACACGCACATCGCCCGTGAAGCGAGGTCGTTGGGTTTTGGAACAGATTCTCGGGGCCCCACCCCCTCCTCCACCGCCAGACGTTCCCGAGTTACCAGCCGATCCTCAGGCTAAGGCATCGGGTTCTTTGAGGCAGCGTCTTGAGATTCATCGAGCTGATCCAACGTGTGCCAATTGCCACGCCAAGATGGACCCCATTGGGTTCGCTTTGGAAAACTATGATGCAGTCGGTCGCTTTCGCACCAGGGATGGCGAATTTGACATCGATGCGTCTGGTGAACTGCCGGATGGCAGCAAGTTCGGTAATTTCAACGATCTAAAGCAGATCCTGAAGGGTCGTTCCCAAGACGTAGCCCGCTGTTTGGCTGAAAAAATGCTGATTTTCGCGATTGGACGGGGCGTAGAATATTATGATCGACCGACAATAAACAAGATTGTTGAGTCAACGGCGGCAAATGATTATCGTTTTTCTGCACTAATTCAGGCAATCGTGGCCAGCGAACCGTTTCGTTTGCGACGAGAAATGGAATGAGAAACTAGAATTGGAATTGAGGTGATCTATGATTCCTTCGAAAAAGCTATCTCGACGCACCGTTCTTCGTGGGATGGGTGTTGCCATCGCCTTGCCTTGGTTAGAAGCGATGGGACCTTTGCGAGCCTGGACCGAAAAGGAAGCGAATCCCACCGATTTGAAAATGACTCCCAATCGCATGGCATTTCTCTATGTTCCAAACGGAATCAACATGGAGGATTGGACCCCTGCGACCGAAGGTTCTAATTTTGAGTTGACTCCCATTTTAAAACCGCTGGAGTCGTTAAAAGACAAAATCAACATTCTCACCGGATTAACCGCCGACAAAGCTCGGGCCAACGGTGATGGTCCGGGAGATCACGCGCGAGCTTTAGCTTCGTTTTTGACTGGCTGCCAGCCTCGAAAAACCGATGGTACCAACATCAAGGTCGGAGTATCGGTTGACCAAGTTGCAGCGGCTCAATTAGCGGATCGTACGCGTTTGCCATCCCTTGAAATCGGTTGTGAGCAAGGAGCGATGGCGGGTAATTGCGACTCAGGTTATAGCTGTGTTTATTCATCAGCGATCGCTTGGCGGTCAGCAACGCAACCGCTGCCAAAAGAAGTCGATCCCAAAATTGTATTTGAAAGACTTTTCTCCAGTGAGCCTGATGCAAGTCGCTTGCAACGCGATCGCAAGCGTCGCAGCGTTCTCGATTTCATCAGAGAAGATTCTAAATCATTAGCCGGGAAGCTCGGAGCAAGCGACGTTCGTAAGCTCGATGAATATTTCTCAAGCGTGCGTGATATTGAAATGCGGATTGAGCGAGCAGAGAAGCTGCCGCCAGTCGCTAAGCCCGATTATGCTGCTCCTGCTGGAGTTCCTGCTGACTATGCAGAGCACTTAAAGCTGATGTGTGATTTGATGGTGTTGGCATTCCAAGCGGACGTAACGCGAGTTTGTACCTACGTGTTAGCCAACGAAGGAAGCAACCGTGGGTATGGATCGATTGGAGTACCGGACGGACATCACGATTTGTCACACCATGGAAATGATCAGGCCAAGAAAGACAAGATCCGTCAAATCAACACATTCCACGTAACGCAACTAGCTTATCTTCTGGAAAAACTGCGAAGTGTCCCCGAAGGTGATGGAAATCTATTGGATCATTCGATGATTGCGTACGGCAGCGGTAATTCTGATGGAAACCGTCATAATCACGATGATCTTCCTGTTTTGTTGGCTGGTGGAGGATGTGGTACAATCCAAACTGGACGCCACATTCGCTATGCAAAAGAAACACCGCTCAACAATTTGTGGCTGTCAATGCTTGAGCGAATTGAATGCCGCGTTGATGCACTGGGCGACAGTACCGGCGTTCTCCAAGGATTAAATGGTTAATTGTCGGGGACAAAACTGTGTCGGAAATGTTACAAACACATGAGGCCGTAAACGCAGCCTCATGTGTTAACGTGGCAGCTTATAAATTCGTAACCCTAAAGGAATTGCCACACCGTCGTGAGGAATTGAGGCTGCTCTGCAGGCGGCTGCAACTCAAGGGGACAATTCTTCTCAGTTCTGAAGGGATCAATATTTTTGTCGCGGGCTCTAAGAGCTCGATTGACGAGTTTCTGACTACCCTGCGCAGTGATCCCGCCTTGGCCGACATCGAGGCGAAACTGAGCTACTCTGATAACCAGCCCTTTCACAGGATGTTGGTGAAACTTAAAAGAGAAATCATTTCGTTTGGCCAACCAGGAATTGATCCGGCTGTCCAAACTAGTAAGCGAGTAACAGCTACAGAGCTACGAAAGTGGTTGGATGAACGTCGTGATATTGTTTTGTTAGATACGCGCAATGCGTATGAGGTACAACTCGGAACCTTTCGTGGCGCCGTAGATTTTGGGATCAGTCATTTTCGCGAATTCCCTGATAAGGCTCGGGAGTTTGTCGAAGAGAATCGCGACAAAACGATCGTTTCTTTTTGTACCGGCGGGATTCGTTGCGAAAAGGCCGGACCATTTCTCGAGCAGGTAGGCTTCAATGAAGTGTATCAACTCGATGGAGGCATCCTGAAATATTTCGAAGAATGTGGCCATGCTCATTATGATGGCAGCTGCTTCGTTTTTGATCAGAGAGTTGCTCTAGATCCAGCTCTGCAACCCACCGGGAATGTACAGTGCTTTGCTTGTCAAGCCGTCTTGAGCGCTGACGATCTGCAAAGTCCACAGTACAAATATGAAGAGTCATGTCCTCATTGTTTTGAAACACAAGAGCAGAAGTCACAGAACCTGCTTCGCACGCGTGAAGTTGAATTAAGTCAACTGATTACGCCCTTGCCAGGTTCCGTTCCCTATGTCAATCGTCGCTTCATCCATGTTCCACGACGTTTGGCAGGTCTACCATTATTGGATTTTTTGCAACAGTACTATCCTCCTTATGCTGTGGAAGAGTGGCTCAATGCAATTAATACACAGCAATTGACGAGCGAATTTGGACGACCACTATCTGCAGACCAAATCGTGAAAGAGGGCGAACGCTTCATTCACGAAGTGGCCGAAGCGCCCGAGCCGGAGGTGGCAACGAATATAAGATTTGTTTTCGAAGATAGATTTTTTATCGTCGTTGATAAACCTGCTCCTCTGCCAACTCATCCTAGTGGAAGATTTAATCGCAATACACTGAGTTCATTTTTGGAGAAACTGTATCGGCCGCAGAAATTAAGAGTTGCTCACCGCTTAGATGCGAATACGACTGGTTTGGTCGTACTAGCCCGAACCTTTCAGGCCGCTTCGGCATTGCAGCCACAGTTTCAGAATGGGGAAGTTGAGAAGGTTTATCTTGCTCGACTCATCGGTAAACCACCAGAGGATGAGTTTCAGTGTAACGTGTCGATTTCGCGTGAGCCCAGTCCCGTGGGGGCTCGCCAAGTGGATGAGCAAGGTTTGCCAAGTAAGACTTTATTTAGAGTGTTAGAGCGATGTGCGGATGGAACCACGATTGTTGAAGTTCGACCCTTAAATGGCCGAACTAATCAGATTCGAATTCATGCTTGGCATCTTGGCTATCCTATCGTGGGAGACCCACTCTACTTGCCCGATAGAAACATGGGACAACGACAGACGCTTGACCTGGGTGACCAGCCGATGTGTTTACACGCTTGGAAATTGACTTTTCGTCATCCGGAGAATGGAAAACTAGTATCGCTAGAAGCTCCACTTCCTCGTTGGCGATAAAGCTTAGCTACAGGAAGGGAGCGAAAAGTCGAGCGAAACCATCGCGTAAGCGTATCGCTAGGGGCCGTTTGGCAAGACTCTCGAGGTCAACACGTTGTGCAGTAGAGATTTTCTTGTTGACGATTCGATCGAGTTGGTAGGTCAACACTGAGTCATAGCACTCAACATTAAACTCGAAATTCAGACGTAGACTTCTTGGGTCCCAGTTGGCAGACCCAATCATGGACCAATGGCCATCGACAAGTAGCAGTTTGGTATGGTCAAACGGCGGAGGCGTCAGCCAAATTCGACAACCGCGACTCAACAAAGGATACCAAAAAGGTACGGTCGCCCATTGGACGAACAAAAGGTTGTTCCTTTCCGGAAGCACAATATCGACTTCGACTCCTCGTAACGCCGCCAATTTCAAGGCAGTGGTTATGTCATGGTCTGGCAGGAAATAAGGAGTGACGATCTTAAGTGTTTTACGAGCCGAGGTAATGGCCGAAAGGATGGTTAGCCGAAGGTTATCGAGATCCTCATCTGGACCATCTGGTAGACCGCGAGCTGTTGTTGAACCAGCCGCAGGAACGTTATTGGGATACCAGATTTCGCCCTCCAGGAACTCTTCGGTAGAGAACCACCAGTCTTCCGCGAAGGTGGTTTGCAATTGATAGACAATGGGCCCCGTGATTCTGAAATGAAGATCCTCGACCGGGTGTGGAGAGTCGGTATCAAACGCTTGATTGTGCCGAATGTTCATGCCACCGGTGAAGCTGATAACACCGTCAACTACCAGAATCTTTCGATGATTGCGTAATTGCGAGTAGGCCAACGGAATCGGCAGGACTTTCGGGAGAAATGCTGCGTTGGGAATTCCGTTCCTCGATAGTTTCCCGAAAATCGTAGGATGCGAATACTTCGCCCCAACGTCATCGACCAGCACTCGCACTTCAACACCACGCTGAACAGCTGTGGCGAGGGCGTCGACAAATAGATCTCCTGTTGGATCATCGTCAAAAAGGTAAGTCATTAGAGAGATCGAGTACTTTGCTTGTGCGATGCTGCGAAGCATAGCTGGGTAAGCATGCTCGCGATCTAGCGGTTCAATTCGATTGCCTCCAACCAACGGAAAGCCATTAATCGAACCGATCGCCTTAGCAATTCCGATCAGATCGTTGTACTCGGAGGCGAGGTTTTCCGGCAGGATTTCATTTTCTAAATGTCGCAGGTTATAGCGCGGATGATGATCATGCCCACGCATACGACGCGCTTTTCGTTCGAGTCGATTTACTCCGAGCCAAAAGTAGAGAATGGAGCCAATTACCGGCAAGAACCAAGCGGATACGAACCACGCGACCGCAGAGCGTGAGTCTCTTTTATTAAGGACGATATGGGCTGCGGTATAAAGTTGAAACAGAATTACTAAGATGACAAAAAAG
>JAUMAI010000369.1:0-4970 GCA_032116775.1 Pirellula sp.
GGAGAATGATCGATTTGTTCATACACAATTGCAGCGTTTGAAGCCCGACGGCGATTCGTCGCTGGCTGATCGAGATATCATGCGGGCTTACTTGCAACGCTTGGAAGACTTTGTGTCAAAGCTGCCGCCGAGCCAACGTAATCTACGCGCCAATGTGCTGTATCGTCGTTTGGTATTTGATCGTCAGGAAGGTGTCTTTGATCGGCAACGATTTATCGAGTACCTGAAATATCCGAGAAATGTATGGTACTACAACCCACGCCTACTCAAAGAGTTGCAAGGCGAAGGGATGATTGATGTTGGCGCTGACTATCGCAATATCATACAGGAGTTACCCCCTATTGGTGATGACAGCGAATTGATTCGTCATTACCTAGAACATTTCTTTCAGACCGTTGCGAATGTTGACGAATTTGCGACTTGGATTGACCGTGGTTATTTAGATACGGTATTCGCCGAGACCAGGATCTTGTATGGAATTGGTGATCCTAAGCCGATGTATGCTCGCTTGTCAGCAGCGGCTCAAAAAGAGATCAAAGATAGAGTCGAATTGAAATTTGCTGCTACCAATCCCGCACACTTCGATCCCAATCAGCCTGTGCAAGTGGGCGTGGTACTTAAAAATGTACCAGAGCTGACAATAAAAATTTATCGACTCAATGCTCGAAATGTTTTGAAGCAGTTTAATGGGGCGATCTCAACCGATCTGGATCTTGATGGCCTAGTTGCAAATCAGCAGCGGACATTGACGTACGCCTTGCCATCGGATCGACGACACGCCGAGAGAATTGACTTGCCGGAGTTAGAGGGGCGTGGTTTATGGATTGTCGATTTTCTTGGCGGCGGCCAACGTTCCCGAATTCTTATTCAAAAAGGTCAATTGCGATCGCTACAGCGTTTTTCAAGTGCGGGGCAGTTACTGCGAATCATCGATGAGCGTGGTGAACATGTTCCGGAGGCCCACGTAGAGTTGGGCGATCGGATTTTTGAACCAAATCAGGATGGCGATATCCTTCTACCTTATGCGGAAACGCCCATCACCGAAAACTTACTATTGGTGGCTGGCAATTTTGCCAATCATGAGTTGATGCTGCATCCGGCTGAAGAGTATCGGCTGGAGGGAGGTTTTCTTCTTGAACCACAAGGCCTTTTAAGTGGTGCTCGAGGAAGAGTAGTTGTGCGGCCGCAGTTAACTTGCAATGGCCAGCCGATTGCCATGAGCAATTTGGAAGAAGTTGTATTGACGTTGACAGCCACAGATTTGGATGGTGTTCAGACCACACAAGTTCTGGAGAAGCAGTCGCTTGTTAGTAACTCGGAGTATGTACATGAATTCCTGGTTCCTCAGCGACTAGCCTCATTGACAGTAAAGCTGTCGGGAAGGGTGTACAGCAAAAGCAAGGATCTGAGGCAGGAGTTGTCGGCAGTAGAGTCGCTCACTGTCAATCAACTCAGCTCGACGAGTCAATTAGGCGATTTTTATTTGCAAAAGCATAGTGGCGGTTACGTTTTGTACGCTTTGGGCCGCAATGGTGAACCGTTCGGGCGTTTGCCTATTCGGCTCCAGTTTAAAGTGCGTGGTGTTGTGAATCCGATTCCTGTTGTGTTGGCTACCAATGAGAAAGGTGAGTGCGATCTCGGTTCATTGAAAGACGTTACCAACTTCTTCGTGGAATGCGATTTTCTGCGACAGCATGAGTTTCGCTTGAATGCCAACCTCCAGGATTGGCCTGTGCGAATTCATGAAATTGCAGGGGCACCTATCGAACTGGCGCTATCTGGAGAGGCTTCCCAGAAGGATTTCTCTCTCACTGAGTATCGAGGTGGTCAAGTATTCGCTGATTACCGAGAAAATATTCGCGTCGAAGCTGGCCTATTAACGATCGATAAGCTTCCACCTGGCGACTTTGTTTTGACGGATCATGCATCAGGGCAAACTGCAAATATTGCAATTGCTGGCGGCCGAGTCGGCGAGGGTGTTCTACAAGGAAAAGCTCGATACTTAGAGCCGAATCTGTACCAAGCAGTATCGATTCGTAAGGCACTGATTGAGGCAGGAAAGCTGCAGTTGGAGATACGCAATAGCGATGAATGGACTCGCGTGCATGTCGTCGCTACCGCTTTTGATAATCGTCATGGGATCTCTCAAACCATGCGAGTTGGTCGACCTGAGCCCTATCTCCTCGATCGCACGAGAAACATGAGTCTGTATGTAGAATCGCTGAAGTTGGATGAAGAGTATCAGTATATCTTGGGTCGCAGTAAGCAGCCGAAATATCCGGGGAATTTATTGCTTCAACCGAGCGTGCTTTTGAATCCATGGGATCTTTCTGAGACAGATAATGCACGACGCGATGCAGCAGCTGGAGATGATATACCAGCCAATGCAGCTCCTGCTCCAGCGATGGCGGCGCGTCCTGAGTCGGCCGAGCGATTGGCGAAGCAAGCTGGCACTCAGAGTACTTCGTACGAGTTTCTGGCGGCAGGGGCTTTCGTGGCAGCAAACTTACGTCCTGATGCCGCTGGGAGTATCACTCTGGAGCTAGGAGATTTAGATGGACGTACGACTTTGCAAATCATCGTGGTTCACCCAACATCGATTGTGGCGCGGGAAGTGCTCTTACCTCGATCGGCTAATAAGGATTCGGCAGACTGGAAATTGAATGATCAACGTTTAGTTAGTGCGTTTCCTGCGGATAGTCATCGTGCCGAACGACAGTCAATTCGTAGACTAAAGAGTGGAGAATGGGTTGATTTGGGTGACGCTCGCACAACTCGTATCAAATCTTACAGTAAACTCGCTGAGCTTTTCTCTCTTTATGAAGTGCTCCTGGAATCAAAGAAGGAACAGCTCGAGAAGTTTCGCTCCTTGATGCAGTGGCCGGAATTATCCGATGAAAAGAAACGCGAACTTTACGATGATTTAGCATCACATGAAATGCATATCTTTTTGTATCAGAAAGATCGACCATTCTTCGATGCAGTGGTTCGACCCTATCTAGCCAACAAGATGGATAAGCAGGTGGTCGACCAGTACTTGCTGGGCGAGGATATCAGCAAATTCTCGGTTCCTTGGCGATTTGAGCGATTAAATGCGTTGGAGAAGGTCTTGGTCAGCCGGGCGGTTGAGCCGAAAAAAACGGCGGTTGAACGTTACTTCGTGGATTGGGTTGGGGCCAATCCCGTGGACCCAGCGTGGCGCGCCGGGCGATTCGGTGCGGGCTTGATCAGTAACACGATGGATGGTGAGCTAGAGCGGAAGTTGGCTGAAAAGATGGCGGAGACAACAGGCCTGGCCTTTGGCGATTCGAGCGGAGCGCTTATGCGAGGTGGCATGCCAGGGTCAGGGCGTGGCGGTATGGGTGGCATGGGTGGCGGCATGGGTGGCTTAGGGGCTGCTGCTCCGCCAGGTGCACCCCCTGCGGAGTCTGCAGCAGCCGGCGAAGCCAACCTTGCAATGGATCCAGGTTCCAGTGAAGCTTTAGCAGCCAATGGTACGGGCGGTGCCGAGGGTGGGCGTCGCGGAAGAGCAGCCAAGCGAAACGCGGATGCTAAAGCTCAAGATGATTTTTTCGCCAAAGAAGAAGCAGAGAGTCTCGCTCGTGACAAAGCAGTGTTGAGATTCTTTCAATCGGTTCAGGCAACCAAAAAATGGGCTGAATCGCATTACTATCGACTCGCCAAAGAGCAGCCATCGACAGCTGTTGTACCAGCTAGCCCTTTCTGGCTAGATTGGCTCAAGCATTCAACTTCAGATCAAGCTTTCCTGTCGACAAACGTTGACTTGCCAACCACAACGGTGCATGAAGTACTACTTGCATTAGCGGTTACCGATCTACCGTTTGTCTCAGCAGGAGTCGAAGTTGCTGTGGAGGAAGGGCGCCTGCGCGTCAAAGCAACTAACGATAGCTTGGTATTCGTACAGTCGGTTGAGAGTATTGAAGCAGTAAGTGATCAGGGTGCTCTATTGGTTGGACAGGATATTTATTTAGGGCAGCCGGCGGTGGATGCAACTTCAGAGCGACCTGTATCCAGGCAATCTCTGATCAAGGGTGTTCACTATCAAGCTCGTGTTGTGGTCACTAATCCCACAAATCAACTCAGGCGCGTTGATGTGCTAACTCAGATTCCACAAGGTGCTTTGGCTCTTCAGGGAGGAAAGACAAGTCGTAACTGGCCAGTCTCCTTATCACCTTATAGTTCACAGCAATTAACCTATGATTTTTATTTTCCACAGTCGGGAGCGTTTCCGCACTATGGAGCTCAGATATGTGATGAAAAAGGTTTTATCGCTGCATCTGATTCTCTGCCACTAGAGGTTCTAAATGAACCGAAAGATATCGATAAGACAACTTGGGCGTACGTAGCTGATTGGGGCACTAATGAAGATGTTCTCAACTTCTTAAAGAGCGCCAATATGCGTAAGCTCGATTTGCAACGTATTGCTTTCCGCCTGGGAGATAAAGCCTTCTTTGAAAGTTGCTTGAGCTTGCTTAGTGATAGTGGTGTATTTGATTCGACCCTGTGGGCGTATGCACTTCTCCATAGAGACGAGTTGCGTCTTAAGGAGTGGCTTGAACAGCAGGAAGGTTTTGTTCAAATGATTGGGCCAGCTCTAGCCAATGGCTTAGTTTCTGTTGATCCAGTGGAGAGAAAGTGGTTTGAGCATTTGGATTTTCGTCCACTAATTGTGGCTCGCATTCATCAGTTGGGTAATAAAAAAGAGATTCTGAATTCTGAGCTAGCCGCACAATATCGCAGCTTGTTGGAAATACTTGCTTTGCAAAGTGAGATCAGTGCATCACAGAAGCTTGAGGTTGTTTATTATCTCTTGTTGCAGAACCGAATTGCAGAGGCTCTGGACTGGTTTGCCTTGATCGTGAAACAGGATTTACCGACTCAGATTCAATATGATTATTTCGATGCCTATCTCGCGTTCTATCGAAAGGATTATGAGAAGGCAGCTTCTA